>NZ_JBHXSK010000053.1:0-81951 GCF_042716195.1 Streptomyces sp. NPDC058683 | reverse complement strand
CCCGTGACCTGGGTCACGGGAACCGGCCCTTGCCGGCAACGGGTCTACACGCCCGCGTAGGAGTGCTTGCCGGTGACGAAGATGTTGACGCCGTAGTAGTTGAACAGCCAGCAGCCGAAGGCGAGCATCGCCAGGTAGGCGGCCTTGCGGCCCTTCCATCCCGCGGTGGCGCGGGCGTGCAGGTAGCAGGCGTAGGCGACCCAGGTGATGAAGGACCAGGTCTCCTTGGGGTCCCAGTTCCAGTAACGGCCCCAGGCGCTGCCCGCCCAGATCGCGCCCGCGATGATCGTGAAGGTCCACAGCGGGAAGACCGCCGCGTTCACCCGGTACGCGAACTTGTCCAGCGAGGCCGATGCCGGGAGGCGCTCCAGGACCGAGGTGGCGAAGCGGCCGGGGGTGCCGCCGGTCTCCAGCTTGTTCTCGTAGGAGTCCTTGAAGAGGTACAGGATCGTGGCGACCGCGCCGACGTAGAAGACCGCGCCGCAGAAGATCGCGGTGGAGACGTGGATGTACAGCCAGTACGAGTGCAGGGCCGGGACCAGCGGCTCGCTCGCCGTGTAGAGGACGGTGACCGCGAGACCGAGGTCCAGCAGGACCGTGGTGATGAGGAAGAGGCCCATCCACCGGACGTTCTTCTTCATCGCCAGCAGCCCGAGGTAGATGGCGACGGCGACCGTGGAGAACGTGATGTTGAACTCGTACATGTTGCCCCACGGCGCCCGCTGCACGGAGGCCGCCCGGGTGATCACGCCGGCCAGCTCCACGAGGAAGGCGAGGACCGTGAGGGAGATCGCGATCCGGCCGTAGAGGTCGCCCTGCTCGTCGCCGCCGTGGGCGCCGGGGCCGTCCGGCACGTCACGCGAGCCCGCCGCGGAGCGGACCACGATCTGCGGGCGTTCCAGTACGGCGGTGCCGCCGGCCTTCTTGACCGTCACCGCCGGCGCCTTCTTCACCGTGCCCTCGGTGGTGAGCGCGTTGGCGGTCCGGGCGACCCGGCTGCGGCTGCCCAGCAGCCACTCGAAGATGTAGGCGAAGAAGGCCAGCGTGTAGACGGCCATCGAGGAGTAGATGAGCGTGTTGCTCATGCTCGCGAGATGCTCGTTGGTCGCGGCGAGCGTGGTTGCGGCGGCGGAAGTCATCGCTTCTCAGCCCCTTCGGCAGGTACGGGGGATTCTGCAGAACGGTCGTCTTCGTCGGGGTCGGGAGCCCCCGGCGCCTGGTCGTAGAGGATTCCCGCGAGGTCGCCCAGCTCCTCGGGCACCTTCGCCGACTCGCTGCGGCCGAGGCCGGCCATCTCGACGACGGTGACGCCGTCGGGGCCCGGCACGGCCCGCACCCAGACGCGGCGGCGCTGGATGAACAGCGAGGCGGCGAGGCCGAAGATCGCGGTGAGGGCACCGCCCAGCGCCCAGCCGCTGCCGGGCTCCTGGACGATCTCGAAGCCGGCCCATTCCTTGACGTCCTTCTCGAACGTCACGGAACCGGCGCCGTCGGGCAGCTGCATGGTCTGCCCGGGCTTGAGGTTGTCCCGCAGCTGTGCCCCCTTGGAGTCCTTGAACTCCTTCATGTGGGTCTTGTCGAGCTGGTACACGCTCTGCGGGATCCCCGAGTTGACACCGAGGTCGCCGTGGTACGGCGTCAGGTTCAGCACCGGGTTCTGCAGTGCCGGGAAGGTGGACAGGACCGAGGAGCCGCCGCCGTAGGTCGGCAGGAAGAACGCCGAGATGCCGAGCTGCTCGCCGACGCCCTGGGCGTTCTTGTAGCCGTCCATCACCTTGACCACGCCCTGGGAGGTGACGTTGGCGTCGAGCGGGAGCAGCGGCACGGCGTCGTGGTAGACGACGTTGCCCTTGCCGTCGCGGACCGTGATGACCGGGGCGTAGCCGTGGCTGACGAGGTAGACCTTGGCGTCGTCGATGTGCAGCGGCTCGTTCACCTTGATGGTGGTCCGCTTCGACTTGCCGTAGGCGCCCTCGCTGTAGGCGATGTCCGCGCTGAAGGTGACCGGCGTGCCCTTGCTGGGGCCGCTGGTCTGATAGCTGGCGTGGAAGTCCTTCAGGTCGAAGCTGAACGGCACCAGGTCGTCGGTGGTGAACAGGGAGCCGGACTTGAAGTCGTCGTACTGCAGGATCGAGTTGGCGAACCCGTCGCCCTCGACGACCAGCTTGGTGCCGTCCGACTTGTACATCTGGCCGGAGGCGAACGCGATCAGCAGCACGATCAGCGCGATGTGGAAGGCGAGGTTGCCGAACTCGCGGACGTAGCCCTTCTCGGCGGCGACCGCGTCCCCGGCCGGGTGGGCCCGGAAGCGCCGCTTCTTCAGCAGCTTCAGCGCCGCCGCACGGACCTCCTCGGGCTCCGCCGTGGTCCGCCAGGTCGTGTACGCCGGGAGGCGGTCCAGCCGCTTCGGCGCGCCCGGCGGACGGCCGCGCAGCTGGCCCACGAACTGCCAGGTGCGCGGCACGATGCAGCCGATGAGCGAGACGAACAGCAGGATGTAGATCGCCGAGAACCACACCGAGCTGTAGACGTGGAACAGGCCGAGCTTGTCGTAGACCGGCGACAGCGTCTTGTGGGCCTTGCGGAAGTCGTCGACCTTGGAGATGTCGGCGCCGGACTGCGGGATCAGCGAGCCGGGGATCGCGCCCAGCGACAGCAGCAGGAGCAGCAGCAGCGCGACCCGCATGGAGGTCAGCTGCCGCCAGAACCAGCGGGCCCAGCCGACCACTCCGAGACCGGGGGCGGCCGGCGGCTCGACCGGGGCGGTGGAGAGCTGTGAGCCCGCCTCGCCGATGTCCGGCTCGGTGTTCTCGGTTTCGGTCTTGCTCATCGATTCAGATCCCCACAGTGAAGCCGTCGGACCAGCCCTGCATCTCCTGCACGAGGCTGTCCCAGGCCCCGGTCAGCAGCAGCACACCGGTCACGATCATCATCGTGCCGCCGATGCGCATCACCCAGACATAGTGGCGCTTGACCCAGCCGAAGGCGCCGAGCGCCTTGCGGAAGGCGACCGCGGTGAGCACGAAGGGCACGCCGAGGCCGAGGCAGTACGCGACCGTCAGTATGGCGCCGCGGCCCGCGCTGCCCTGCTGGGCGGAGAGGCTCAGCACGGCGGAGAGCGTCGGGCCGATGCACGGCGTCCAGCCGATGCCGAACAGCGCGCCGAGCAGCGGTGCCCCTATCAGACCGGCCACCGGCCGCCGGTGGAAGCGGAACTCGCGCTGGGTGAACCAGGGCATCAGGCCCATGAAGAACACACCCATGACGATCATCAGGACCCCGAGCACCTTGCCGAGCGTGCCGGACTCTTCCTGGAGGTCCTGGCCGAAGTAGCCGAACAGGGCTCCGCCCGACACGAACACGGCGGTGAAGCCGAGCACGAAGAGCGCGGCACCGGTGGCCATCCGGCCGCGCCGGGCCTCGGCGAGGTCGGTCCCGGCGACGCCCGTGACATAGGAGAGGTATCCGGGCACGAGGGGCAGCACGCACGGGGAGAAGAAGGAGACGAGTCCGCCGAGCAGGGCGATCGGCAGGGCGAGCAGCAGCGCGCCGTTCATGACGGTCGTGTTCGGTCCGTCGGTCGCGGCCGCGAGCGTCAGGAGTGCACTCACGTCACTTCTCCGCGAGAACCGGCTTGATCATCTTCAGCAGGTTCTCCTCACTGAGTGCGGCCAGCGAGCGCGCCGCGACGTTGCCCTGCCGGTCGAGGACCAGGGTGGAGGGGATGGCCTGCGGGTTCAGCGTGCCTTTCTTGAAGCGGAGCATCAGCTTGCCCGTCGGGTCGTACAGGCTCGGGTAGCCGATGCCGTTCTGCTTCTCGAAGGCGACCGCGGAACCGGTGCTGGTGTCGCGGGTGTTGATGCCGACGAACTGGACGCCCTGGCTCGCGTACTCCTTGGAGACGGAGGCGAAGTAGGGGGCCTCGGCGCGGCACGGGCTGCACCAGGAGCCCCACACGTTGATGACGACGACCTTGCCGCGGTAGCTCGCGACGTCCAGCGTGCTGCCGTCGATGGTCTTGCCGGACAGGTCGGGGGCCGCCGCGCGGTGGCCCTTCGCGACCGTGTCGATGCCGTTCTTGCCGGCGACGAAGTTGGTGTTGCCGCCTCCGCCGGAGGTGCCGCCGTTGCCGCACGCGGACAGGGTCAGGGCCGCCGAGGCGGCCATGGCGCCGAACAGGACGGCGCGGCTACGGGTACTCATGTGAAAAGTTTCGCATGCCCGTTCTGGGGATCTTGCGCACCCCCCTTGGTCCGGGAAACGTCCCTTTCAGGCCGCGGCCCCCTGCTTGAGGAAGGTCTTCCAGCCGCCCTTCGGCTGCTGCCCCACGTCCAGCGTGCGGAGCTTCGCCAGGACCTCCGGCTTCTGCACGTCCATCCAGTCCACGAACTGGCGGAAGGAGACCAGCCGGACGTCGGCGCCCTTCTCCTTCTCACGGGCGATGTGCTTGAAGGCCTCCTCGACGGAGTCCATGTAGATACCGCCGTTCCACTGCTCGAAGTGGTTGCCTATGAAGAACGGCGCCCTGTTTGTCGTGTACGCCCGCTCGAATCCCGCTATGTACGACCCTGCCGACTGCCGCCGCCAGCCCGGGTAGTTGTAGGCGGGGGCCTTCGTCGAGTTGACCGACTGGTTGGCGAGCATGTTGTAGTCCATGGACAGGACCTCGAAGGAGTGACCGGGGAACGGTATCTGCTGCAGGGGCAGGTCCCAGATGCCCAGCTTCTTCTCCGGCCAGACCTGGCGGCCGCCGGGCGAGGAGGCGTCGTAGCGCCAGCCGAGGTCGCGGGCGGTGGGCAGCAGGTTGTTCTGGCCGAGGAGACAGGGGGTGCGGCCGCCGACCAGTTCCTTGTCGTAGTCGAAGGGCAGGGACGGCAGGTCGGTCCAGCCGCTGTTGGTCCGCCACTCCTTCACGAACGCCTTGGCCTGGTCTATCTCGCTGCGCCACTGCTTGGGCGTCCAGTTGCCGACCGTGCCGTAGCCGCCGCAGAAGTGGCCGTTGAAGTGGGTGCCTATCTCGTGCCCTTCGAGCCAGGCGCGGCGGACGTTGGTGAGCGTCGCCTTGATGTGCTCGTCGGTGAGGTAGCCGATGTCGGAGGCGCCACGGGGGTTGTTCGGCGGGTTGTACAGCCGCTTCTTCGACTCGGGGAGGAGATAGAGACCCGAGAGGAAGAAGGTCATCGACGCGCCGTGTTCCCTGGCCAGGTCCAGGAAGCGCGGGAAGAGGCCGTTGCCGACCTCGCCGGCGCCGTCCCAGGAGAAGATCACGAACTGCGGCGGGGTCTGGCCGGGCTCCAGCGGCTCGGGGGCGCCGGGCTGATGGGGCTGCTTGCCGGTGTTCGAGGTGGAGCCGTCGCCGAGGGGGCGGGCGGTGGGCTCGGGCTTCCCGGAGGGCTTCTTCGACGGCCCCTTGGTGGAACCGGTGGCGTGGTCCGGTCCGTCCGATGCCGTGAGGGTGCCGCAGCCGGCGAGGCCGAGTCCCGCCGCGGCGCCCGCGCCGACGCCGAGTATTCCCCTTCGGGTGAAGGTCCGCATGGTTCCCCGATTCGTCACGCACTCTGGTGGTCACCCAGTCAGAGGGCGTGACGAACGAACGGGTTCCTTCACTTCTTCGCTGTTTCAAGCCGAATGCGACGAAGAGGCGGATAAGTACCGTATGTCACACGGGTGTCGCGGAGGCCTTACGCCCCGAAGGCCTTGTCCTTCCCCTTCACCGGCTTGGCGCCGGCGCGGAGGTGGGCCGGGACGAGGTCGATGGCCGGCTCGCTGTACCCGACGGAGACGATCCTGTCGCCTTCGTATGTGAAAGTCGTCAGGGAGGCGAGGGTGCACTGCCGCTTGCGCGGATCGTGCCACAGCCGCCGCTTCTCGACGTACGACCGCAGGATCCAGATCGGCAGCTGGTGGCTGACCAGCACGGCCTCGTGCCCGCGCGCCCGGTCCCGGGCCGTGTCCAGCGCGCCCTTCATCCGGACGACCTGGTCGACGTACGGCTCGCCCCAGGACGGCCGGAACGGGTTGACCAGGTACTTCCAGTTGGCGGGCTTCTTCAGCGCCCCGTCGCCGACACCGAAGGTCTTGCCCTGGAAGATGTTCTCCGCCTCGATGAGCCGCTCGTCGGTGTCGAGGTCGAGCCCGTGCGCCTTGGCGATCGGGGTGGCGGTCTCCTGGGCGCGCTCCAGCGGCGAGGCGACGACGTACGTCACGTCCCGGGGGGCGAGGTGCTCGGCGACCCGGTCGGCCATCTGCCGGCCCAGCTCGGAGAGGTGGTAGCCGGGGAGTCTGCCGTACAGAACCCCGTCGGGATTGTCGACCTCGCCGTGCCGCATCACGTGGACGACGGTGATGTCCTGCTGCTCGCTCATGCTGCCGTGGCCTCCGCGGCCGCTCGGGCCGCCGCCGGGAGGGCGTCGGCGATCTTCTGGATGGCCCGCTCGTCGTGGGCCGTGGAGACGAACCAGGACTCGAAGGACGACGGCGGCAGGTAGACGCCGTCGGAGAGGAGGGAGTGGAAGAAGGCGGTGAACCGGAAGGACTCCTGGCCCCGCGCGTCCTCGTAGTTGCGCACCGGGCGGTTGGTGAAGAAGACGGAGAACATGTTGGAGGCGTTCTGCACCTGGTGCGCGACGCCCTCCTTGCTCAGCGCCTCGCCGACCAGCGCCTGGATCTGCGCGGAGACGGCGTCCACCTTCTCGTACGCGGCGTCGTCGAGCAGCCGCAGCTGGGCGAGTCCGGCGGCGGTGGCGACGGGGTTCCCGGAGAGGGTGCCGGCCTGGTAGACGGGCCCGGCCGGGGCGAGGTGCGCCATGACGTCCTCCCGCCCGCCGAAGGCGGCGGCCGGGAAGCCGCCCCCCATCACCTTCCCGAAGGTCATCAGGTCGGGCACCACCCCGTCGATCCCGAACCATCCGGCCCGGCTGGTCCGGAACCCGGTCATGACCTCGTCGGAGATGTACAGCGCGCCGTTCTCGCGGCAGGCGTTCTTCAGCCCCTGGTTGAACCCGGGCGCGGGCGGCACGACGCCCATGTTGCCCGGCGAGGCCTCGGTGATCACACAGGCGATCTCCCCGGGGTGCCGGTGGAAGGCCTCCTGCACGGCTTCGAGATCGTTGTACGGCAGCACGATCGTGTCCCCGGCCTGGGCGCCGGTGACACCCGGGGTGTCGGGCAGCGCGAAGGTCGCCACCCCCGACCCGGCCGCGGCCAGCAGCGAGTCGACGTGACCGTGGTAACACCCGGCGAACTTGATCACCTTGGTGCGCCGGGTGAAGCCGCGGGCCAGCCGGATGGCGCTCATCGTGGCCTCGGTGCCGCTGCTGACGAGCCGCACCTGCTCCAGGGGCTCGATCCGGGCGACCATCTCCTCCGCGAGGGCGACCTCGCCCTCACCGGGCGTACCGAAGGAGGTACCGCGGGAGACGGCGTCCTGGACGGCGGCGATGACCTCGGGGTGCGAGTGCCCGAGGATCATCGGCCCCCAGGAGCAGACGAGGTCGACGTACTCGCGCCCGTCCGCGTCCGTCAGGTAGGCCCCCTTGCCGGAGACCATGAAGCGGGGGGTGCCGCCGACGGCACGGAAGGCGCGCACCGGGGAGTTCACGCCGCCGGGCGTGACCGCGGAGGCGCGGTCGAAGAGCGCCTGTGAGACGGGCGCGTCGTAGGGATAGGGCGTTTCGCTCTGGGCGCTCATGACGTGCGGCTTCTCCGGCTTCTCGGACTCCGGTTGCTGGGTGACCTCCTCAGGGTAGGCGGAGGACGGTGGTCTTCTCGCAGCGGAGGACGGCGGTACCCGCACGGCGCCCGGGGCATCTGCGAGACTGTGACCCGATACACCCAGCTCATCCGGTACATAGCCGGCCGGAGGCTGTAAAGATCCTGCGGACTGATGTTTCGACGCACGTTTCGGCGGGCGGCCGTGGGGGAGGTCACTGACACGATGATCGGGTTGCGCGGCGGGGGCCACGCGTCCTAGAAAAGCAGTCGGGTGGAGATATGCATCGCGGTGGCGGACTGGGCGAGGGGACTGACGACCTGGGTCCTCGACGTGCCCATCGGGGAAGGCACCGACGCGACGCGGAGGAAGCGGCTGAGGCAGCACGTCAGGAACAGAGCGGCGTACCGAGTGAGTCCGAGCGGCGCGACCGACGTATCGATCAGTGGGACCAGAGGGGCCAGCGGATCGATCGCCGGATCGACCGACTTCAGACTGGGAGCAGGAATGGTGGTCGGGTGGGGGTGACGTACAAATACTTCGGCGCACCGGACGGCGCGACCGCGGCCCGGGTCCCGATCTCGATGCGCCCCGAGGAACTCGGCGGCGACGAGCTCGGCATGAACGGCATGTTCACGAAGATCAAGCCGGAGACCATGGCCGCGATGGTGCTGACGGGCATCGAAGGCGTACCTCTGAACAAGGTGCCACCCCTGGAGCTGGTCGTCCTGCACCCCGACTACGCGGTGGTCAAGCTCCCCATGACGGTCGTCGACCCCCTGCGCGGCATCGGCGAGGAAGCGGTGGGAGCGGCGGCCTTCATCTGGTCGACGGTCCCGGACCGGGGTGGCCCGAGGGACGCGTTCAACGTGTACCAGCTGCTGCACGAGTGGCAGGACTTCAGCCACCGGCTGCATGAGGCGGGGCATCAGCCGTACTGCCTGGTGTGGCCCTGAGCAGGGGTTTTGTGCGGATCGGGCGGGGTCTTCGGGCCTCGCCCTTTTTGGTGCGTCGCGCGCTGTGAACTGCTGGAGATCGAGGTAGCGCATGCCGCCGGTGCCGCAGAGGTGGTGGGTGCTGTGGGTCTCGGCGAGGCGCTCACCTCGGCCTCTGCTGGTCGGTACGGCAGCGCTGTCCAGCACTTCGCCGTGCCGTGTCCGCGCCTGTCAGAGCGGAGGCTGCCTCCTGCACCCTGATCACGTCGCCCACCCGGACCGTCCCCGCTTCCAGCACGTCCAGGTACACACCGAGGCACGACAGCGGACCGAGGTCGAACACCGGGACGCGGTGAGTCTGGGCAACCGCACGCATGATGCCTGGGTCGGACGGCAGCTCGTCGTGGCCGAGGGTGGGTATCACGCAGCGAGGTGTGGGCACGACGACCTGGAACAACGCCTCTCCCACGCGCAGGCGTGATCCCAGCCAGGCGTCCTCGGGAAATCCCGGACCTCCATCGGTGTCCACCACCAGGTTCGGCCGGAAACGGCGCGCGTCGAAGTCCCCGGAGGGATACACGGCCCGCATCCGGTCCAGGGACGCCGTGGTGACGAGATGGACCCGCCCGAAGTCGAAGAACGTGCCGGGCGCGACGCTGCCTGTCGTGATGCTCGCTCCGGTGGCGTCGACGGTAGCGGTCTTCCGTACGGCATCCGGAACTCCGCCTTCGTAGTCCGGCACGGCCCGCTCCAGCCTGCTGTGTTCCGGCACGACGGCGGAGACGAACACCCGGCGGCCCAGCAGCTTGGACAGCCGCACGTCCAGGTCCGGGTCTTCCACGGACAGGGCCATCCCGTCCGGCAAGACGACCCGGACCACGCCGGAGTCGTCCAGGCCGCTCCGGCAGCGCAACAACTCCCCCCATTTGCGTGGGTGCTTGGCGCTGCCCACGGCACCCGTCTCGTCGAGTACGGCGTACGCCCGGTCGCCGGTGAATCCGCGTTTCGTGACGGCCACGGCGGTCACGGCCTCACCCAGCATGGACTTCACCGGATACCGGTACAGCGCTGTCACAGTCCCCATCGATCGATTATGGCGGTCAGAGGGAGAGCAGCTCCTCGTGGAAGCCTCCGAACTCCCGCTCCTGTTCGATGAGATGGATCTCCGGGCCGGACTGGAGGCAGCGCGTGCCGCGCTCGCGCGGAGGGATCACGCCGGCGGCGGCCAGGGCTAGCTTCCAGGCGCCCGTACGGTCCGTGCCGGGGTCACGCCCATGTCGGTTTTCTGCCGGACAGCGTCTTCGCCCTGCTGATTGGCTTGGGGGCATGGTGAACGCAAGCAAGTCCTCGGTCTTCCGCCGTGCGGCGCGGAAGGCAGGCGTCGACCTGTTCGTCAACGCCCGCGTCGACACCTACCTGCTCGGGCTGGGCGACCCCGTCACCCGGCTCCGGGAGACACTGGAACGGGCCCGTTCCTACGTCGACGCCGGAGCGGACGGGATCTTCGTCCCCGGCGTCACCGACGCCGGCGTCATCCAGGAAGTGGCCGCAGCCCTCACCGTCCCCCTCAACGTCATGGCAGGGCCGGGCATGCCGCCGGTGAAGGAGCTGGGCGCCCTGGGGGTGGCCCGCGTCAGCCTCGGCTCGGGCGTGGCGCAGGCCGCCTACGCCGCGGCCCGGCGCGCGGCGCTCGAACTGCAGGGAACCGGCGGCTACACCTCCCTCGAGCACGCCATCGACTACCCGGTTCTCAACGGCCTGTTCTCCGAAGGACGCTGACCGCGCCCACCGGCATGCCCGGCGTCCCGGAGCGGCGGCACGGGTTGGCGCCGATTACCCATGACGCCGTCGCCTTCGGCAGGATGAGCGCCATGACCGAGATCCATACACCCCGCCTTCTCCTGCGTCGCTGGCATGACGACGACCTCGCGCCCATGGCGGACATCAACGCGGATCCTCGGGTCATGCGCTGGATCGACGACGGCTCGGTGCGCGACCTCGACCACACGGCGGAAGCCATCGAGCAGTGGGAGGAGGAGTGGGACGAGGAAGGCTTCGGACTCTTCGCCGTCGAGCTGCTGGCTTCGGGGGAGCTCGCCGGCTTCACGGGTCTGTTCGTGCCCGAGTTCCTGCCGGAGGTACTGCCCGCCGTGGCGATCAGCTGGCGGCTCGGCTCACAGTTCTGGGGCCAGGGATACGCGTCCGAAGCCGCCCAGGCCACGCTGGAATTCGCGCTCCAGGACCGCGGCCTCGACCGCGTCATCAGCATCAGCCGTATGGGGGACGACGCCTCCGAGAACGTCATCCGCAAGCTCGGCATGGTGCCGGAGCGGGAGGCGACGCACCCGGTGTACGGCTATCCGCTGCAGGTCCACTCCATCGATCTCACCGAGTTCCAGGCCTGAGCCTGCCGTCCTTCTCCAGCCGACGGGCGAGGGGGACGGGGACGGGGGCGGGGTCTTCGGGCCTCGCCCTTCTCCGTGCCGGGGAGGGGGCGTCAGGCCGCCGCAGGCCAGACAATCCGGTCGAGGAAGTCCTCAACCGCCGTGGCGACACGGCCGAGCACATCGGCGGATCCGGCCAGAGGCCCGGGGACGTGCATGCCGTGGTCGGCCCCCCGGACCTCCAGCACATGGGGTGACAACCCGACGGCAAGGGCTCCGTCCCAGTGCCGGTCCTCGGTGCCGCCGACCAGGAGGAAAGGCGCTGTGGCCGCGCGGAGGGCCTTGATCACCTCGGTGGTGGTCAACAGGGGGGTGAGCCAGATCGCCGGGAGTCCCCGTTCGGCAGCGAGGACGGCCGCGTTCGTGCCGAGGGACTTCCCGATCAGGACGGGCACGGCGCCTGGTGAGCTCGCGGACACGTGGTCGAGTACCGGTGCGACCTGGTCGAGGACCCAGTGGCCGCTCCCCCTGTCGGCCTGCGACGGCGGGTCCCAGGTGATCCGCTCGATCCTGGCTCCCCTGGCTTCGGCCGCGTCGGCCGCGTACATGAGGAGGGGAACATGGGGGCCGTACATCCCGCCAGGGGCCACGACCGCGGCCCGAGGCGGCGCGCTCTGCTCATCCACGACCATGAACATATCTCCGGACGAGCGCTGCTGACGGGCGAACCCGGGGAAGACCAACGCCGCGGACGGATACCGGCGTTGCCCGGCAGCACCCGGCGGGACGAAGGCACCGTCCGGCCCGGCTCGAAGCAGTCAGCACCTGGTCGGTGTGGCCGGAAGGCCTTGGCGGCCGACGAGTGGACCGGCTTCGACGCCGCCGACGAGTTGCGGCGGCTCTTCGGCCTGCTGCCGAAGCCCGGCACGCTGCCGGACTGAGCCGACGCGCCGGGGCTACGGCGCTACGGCGGCGCAGGGGCGGCCCGGCCCGCGAACATCCTGCCTGAGCAGGACCTCCAGCCGGCGCGGGACGTCCCACCGACGGGCCGCCGGTGTTCCGTGCGTGAGTGCGTGAGTGCGTGAGTGAGAGAACTGCGCGCTGGTTCAGCGGATGCGGGCCACGCCCGCGTAGATGCCGCTGCCCTCCGGCTTGGGGGCCGGTTCGGCGGCGAACCACTCCGTCGCCGTCACCAGGCCGGGGGACACGAGATCCATGCCGTCGAAGAACCGTTCCACGTCCGGGCGGGTGCGGAAGGCGAGCTGGATACCGCCCTTGGCGTACTCGGCGACGACCTGTTCGACGAGGTCCGGGAACAGGTCGGACGCGGCGTGCGACAGGATCAGATGGCTGCCCGGCGGCAGCGTGTCGACCAGGGCACGGACTATGTCGTGGGCGCCCTGCTCGTCACTGATGAAGTGCATCAGCGCGATGAGCGACAGCGCGACCGGGCGGTCGAAGTCCAGGATGTGCCGGGCGTGCCGGACGATCGCCTCCGGGTCGCGCACGTCCGCCTGGATGTAGTCGGTCGCCCCCTCGGGGCGGCTGATCAGCAGCGCCTCCGCGTGCCGCAGGACGATCGGGTCGTTGTCGGTGTAGACGACCTTGGCCGACGGCACGACGTTCTGCACGATCTGGTGGAGGTTCGGCTCGGTGGGAATTCCGGTGCCTATGTCCAGGAACTGATCGACGCCCTGTGTGGCGAGCCACGCGGCGGCCCGGTGCATGAACTGACGGTTCTGCCGGGCGGCGTCCCTCGCCTCGGGCGGCAGCTTCTCACCGACCGCCTCGTCGACCGGGTAGTTGTCCTTGCCGCCGAGCAGCCAGTCGTAGACCCGCGCAGGGTGTGCCCTGCTGGTGTCGACCGACGGAAACGGCTGAGGGTTGGTCGTCATGGCAACTCCATCGCGCCGATGAGAAGTTGAGAAGTACAGAGTGAGTTCGCGGTGATCGTACTCGGGTGTCTCATCTGCCTTGTACGGGGGGCGACTTGAGCAGCAGCGCGCACGCCCCGGGGATCCGCGTCCAGGAGTGAACGCCGTCCTCAGACCCAGCTGTCGAGCCACATCCTGGCCTGCCAGCCGGAGTACGGGATGGTCTGCCCGGTGTAGATCGGGAAGAAGTAGATGAAGTTCCACGCGATGAGCAGGACCAGCACGCCCGCGGCCACCGCGCCCGCCTGCCGGCGCCGCTCCGTCGCGCCCGGCGGCCCCAGCATGGCTCCGATCATCATCGTCACGGCCAGGCACAGGTACGGCACGAAGACGACGGCGTAGAAGGAGAAGACCGTACGGTCCTGGTACAGGAACCACGGCAGATAGCCGGCGCCCACCGCGCACAGCACGGCGCCGGCCCGCCAGTCGCGGCGCAGTGCCCAGCGGTAGAGCAGATAGACCAGGGCGAGGCACGCGGCCCACCACAGGACCGGGGTGCCCAGGGCGAGGACCGTCCGAGTGCAGGCGGACGCCGTGTGGCAGCCGTCCTCGCCGGGTTGCGGCGAGTCGTAGGAGAACAGCACCGGGCGGCCGAGGACCAGCCAACTCCAGGGATTCGACTGGTACTTGTGGGGCGTGTGCAGCCCCACGTTGAACTGGTACACCAGGTACTCGTAGTGCCACAGGCTGCGCAGCGGGGCCGGGATCCACGACCATGTGCCGCCCCGGCCGTCCGCCCAGTGGCGTCCCCAGCCGTCGTTGGACAGGAACCAGCCGGTCCAGGTCACCAGATACGTCATGACGGCGACCGGCGCGAGGGAGAACAGCGAGGGGCCGAGGTCCCTGCGCAGCACCGCCCGGTACGGGTGGCGGGCCCCGGCCACCCGGCGCGCGCCGACGTCCCACAGCAAGGTCAGGACCATGAAGAAGGCCAGGAAGTAGAGGCCGTTCCACTTGGTCGACGCGGCCAGTCCCAGGAAGAGACCCGCCGCGAGCCGCCAGGGCCGCCATCCCCTTCCCGCACGGTCACCGGTGTCGCCGTCCGGTCGCACCCGGCCGTCCGCGCCGGCCGGCAGCGCCGCCGCGAGCCGGGCCCGCGCCCGGTCCCGGTCGACCAGCAGGCAGCCGAAGGCCGCCAGGGCGAAGACCATCACGACGAGGTCCAGCAGCGCGGTACGGCTCATCACGACATGCAGGCCGTCCACCGCCAGCAGGGCGCCGGCCAGGCAGCCCAGGAAGGTGGACCGGAACAGGCGGCGCCCGATCCGGCACAGCATCAGGACCGACAGGGTGCCCAGGAGCGCGGTCATGAAGCGCCAGCCGAACGGGGTGAGGCCGAACAGCCCCTCGCCCAGGGCGATCACCCACTTGCCGGTCGGCGGGTGCGCGACGAAGGAGCCCGCGTCGGAGAGCGGGATCACCTGCGGGTGCGCGAGGATCCCCGGGTCGGCGATCTTGCGGTCCGGCCAGGTGCCCTCGTAGCCGAGGTGCAGCAGCGACCAGGCGTCCTTCGCGTAGTAGGTCTCGTCGAAGACGACCGCCCGCGGCCGGCCGAGCCGCCAGAACCGGATCGCCCCCGCCAGCACGGCGACCAGCACCGGCCCCAGCCACTCCATCGCCCTCGCGACGCGGCCCGCCGACGCGGGCGCGAGCCCGACGAGCGCCCACAGACGGGGAGACGGCTCGGGAAACGGCGGGACGAGCCGCTCCCGGGCATCGGCAGGGGGACGCCCGGGAACCGCCCCCACGATCCGGCGAGCCCGGAGGCGTTTCGTTCCGTCCATTCCATCCAGCAACTGAGCCACGCCTGTTCGACGCGTTTTTCCGTGCGGAGGTTGTAGTTCCGGGTGGTCTATCGTGTCACTGTGCATCAGACGGCGGGGCGGTCTTCACCCGTGCGACCGGCCGGCCCCCCAAGTGCCTTCCGCAATGCGCCGGGCTGGTGCCGCATCGGACGACGCCGCCGGCAGCCCGCGGGGTCGTGAACAGGGCGAACGTCGACTGATGGGGCCGCGTACGGAACCGGTCACTGGTCGCCGTGCTGGCGGCGGATTCTCTCGGCCACCTCGTTCTTCTCCGTCTCCCACCAGGGGCGGACCCGTTCGGCGGACGGGGTGGTCGTGGTGGGGACGCGGGCGGAGGCGGAGGCGGGGGCGGGGGCGGGGGCGGCGAGGGCCTCGGCGGCCTGTTGCCGGTCCAGGCGGCGGTCGAGGGCCGCCGTCTGCACCCGTTCCGCCCGCGCCCACTGGAACAGGATCGTCAGCAGGAACGGCAACGCGACCAGTTCGGCGATGCTCAGCATCGCGCCGCCGCCGATCTGCTGGTCGTGCCGGACGTCCGGGGACCAGGACGGATGGTGGTGCAGGTACCAGGCACCGGCGATCAGCGTGCCATGCGTCATGACGACCACGCCCGGGATCGCGTCGATCACCCCGTCCACGAAGACCAGGGCCGCCCGCACCGGGTGGGTGCACCAGGCGGGGAGGGTCTCCTCCCGGGTCAGCACCGGTACGACGAACAGGCAGCCCGCCGCCAGCAGGTGCAGGTACATCAGCTCGTGCAGCCAGCCCACCCGCAGCGCGGTGCCGAAGTAGGGGGTGAAGTAGATGGTCAGCTCGGTGGTGAGCACCAGCGCCGTGCTGACCAGGGGGAAGGTCAGGAGGCGGATCAGGCGGCCGGTCATCGTGCGGCGGAGCCGTGCCGCCGCGGGCTCCGGCAGTGCCTCCACCGCGAGACGGAGCGGGTCGCCCAGCGCCAGGCCCAGGGGCGCGACGAGGTCGAGCAGGATGTTCTGGACGGCGGCCGGCCAGAACAGCGCGTGGTCGTAGACGGCGAGGGCCGACATCGTCGCCACCACCAGCGCGCCCAGGCCCAGGACCGTGAAGGCGGCGGTGCGGGCCGACGACCAGGGCTCGCCCTTCGCGCGCACCCGCAGCACGCCCCAGCCGTACAGCCCGCCCAGGGCCACGACCAGCAGCAGCGCCGGCACGTCCGGCTGCCACGACGTCAGCAGCCGGCCCACGGTCAGCTCGGCCATCCGGCTCATCCTCCTTCGGTCCGGGACGAAACGGGTCAGGTCAGGTCCACTGCGCGACGCTATACCCGGCCCGCCCGGCGCCCGCACAGGGGTTCCTGGCAGCATCGGCGGGACCACCGGCCAGGTCAGCAGCTCGGTCCACGGCGGCGCCCGGTCCGCGGACGGGCACGCCCGGCTGGAGTTCGTCCCGACCGGCGAGGGCCGCCGAGCCGTCCGCCCGCCACCGCGTCACAGTTCTGTGCCGGGCCGAGGTGATCCTTGTCCCCTGTCGTCGGACCGTGCCTAGGGTGATCACCGCGGTTACGGATCTTGACCGGATCCGGCTCCGCGGGGACTGGTTTCACGCACTGGGGGGCGCTTCATCATGGGGGAACGATCTGTCATGCCTCGGCGGGTGCCGGCGCGGCCCGTCGCCGCGATGCTGGCGGCCGTCGGGATCGTCGCCGGGGTGCTGGTCGGCAGGCCGGGGCTGGAGTCGGTGCCGGGGTGCGGGACATCGGGGGACCTCTATCCGTCGCAGACCGCGCGGGACTGGGTGTCGTACGCCGATCACGTCGTCGTCGCCAGCCCGACCCGGGAGCAGGAGACCAACCGGCGGAGCTACCGCAAGGGGGCGGTCGCGTACGCGATGGACCGGCTGGTGAGCTTCCGGACCGACAGCAGGCTGTGGTCCCGCAGCTCACCCCGGCACGCCATCGGGTCGGACTTCGACATGGTCGCCCCGGGCTGGGAGGTCTACCGGTCCAGCGGCACCCGCGTGGCGCAGCCGGCCACCGATGCGCCCCGGCTCCAGGCCGGCCACACCTATCTGCTCGCCCTGCGCTGGCGCGAGGGCGGGTGGGTGGTCCTCGGCGAGGGCGGGGCCGTGCCCTTCGACGACCGTACCGGCGACCAGGGCGAGTGGTGCGGACGTGTGCTGAGCAAGGAGGACGTCGCCGAGGGGGAACGTTTCTCCCGGCACGACGACCACAGCGTGGAGAAGGCGGTACTCGGCCGGAACGAGCAGGCCGTCAAGCGCATCCTCGACAACGCGGCCCACACCGGCGCCGACCGCGACTGAGCCGGCTGCGACAGCGCCGCTCACGACCGAGCCGGGCCGCCCCCGGCCCGCCACCCAACCGGCTCCGCCCGACCCACCCCCAACCGGCTCCGCCCGACCCGCCACCCAACCGGCTCCGCCCGACCCACCCCCCAACCGGCTTCGCCCGGCACGCGAGGCAATCATCCGGCCGGGCCCTCGACCGAACCGGCTGCGCCCGGCCATGGCCGAACCCGCGCGCCCGGCGCTTGGCTCAACTCCCTCCCCCGCCTCTGCCCAGACTCCCCCGTCCGGGCTGCGCCTCAACTCCCTTACACAGCAAGCGACTTAACTCCCCCTTCACCCGGCCGCAGCCTCGGCGCCCGACCCCCGGCGGCGCTCGGCCCGCCCGTACCCCCTCCGTGCCCGCTCACCGGCACCTTCACATCCGCCGACGCCCGACTTCGGCCCCGCACGCCGCCCCACCGGCCCCGCCCCGCCTGACCCTCCAGTACACAGGCGCCCACATCTCCCCCACTGAAATGGCATGGACAGTTCACCTGTTCTCCATATTCGACGTGCTGGTGCGCAAGGAACCGGCCATTGACTCTCCCCGCGCGGCACCCCATTTCGGGGCCGTGTGGGGAGATTCTTTTCGTATAGGGGGGACACAGTGGTGTCCACGCTTGAGGGTTCCGCCGGGGCGGAATCCGAAAGACCCGTGCCCAGGCGGCTGTCAGCCGCCCGGGGGCTCGGGGACCGGATGTTCCGGTACCAGTTGACGGCCACGGGCGGCATCGTCCTCGCCATCATGGCCGCCGTAGGGCTGTTCCTGCTGCTCCGGGCCGGGCAGGCGCTGCGGGCCAGAGGCGTCTGGGCCTTCCTGACGACCGCCGAATGGCAGCCGGACGTGCACAGGTTCGGCATCGCGGCCGTGCTCACCGGCACGCTGCTCATCGCCGCGGTCGCCGTCACCATCAGCGTGCCGCTGGCCCTCGGCACCGCCCTGTTCATCTCGGACGTAGCACCCCGGCCCCTGCGCCGCACGCTCGTCACGATGGTGGACCTGATGGCCGCCGTACCGTCCGTGGTCTACGGCCTGTGGGGGCTGTTCTTCCTCCAGGAGCATGTGATCGGGCTGTCCCGCTGGCTGTCGGACTGGTTCGGGTGGATTCCGTTCCTGCACGTCGACGGCACCCAGCCGGGCGAGCCCCTGGCCTCCCAGAGCGTCTACACCGCCTCCACCTTCGTCGCCGGAATCGTCGTCGCCCTGATGGTCGCGCCGATCCAGTGCTCGGTGATGCGCGAGGTGTTCGCCCAGGCGCCGGCCGGTGAACGCGAGGGCGCCTACGCGCTCGGCGCCACCCGGTGGGGCATGATCCGCGCGGTCGTACTGCCGTACGGCATGGGCGGGATCATCGGCGGCACCATGCTGGGCCTGGGGCGGGCGCTCGGCGAGACCATCGCGGTCTACCTGATCATCTCCCCGGTCTTCGTGATCCAGCCGCACATCCTGCAGACCGGCTCGAACTCGGTCTCCTCCCTCATCGCCCTGCACTACGGCGATGCCTCCACCTTCGGCATGTCGGCGCTGATGGCCGCGGGCCTGGCGCTGTTCCTGCTCACCCTGGCGGTCAACTTCACCGCCTCCTCGATCGTGGCGCGGTCACGGTCCGGCGCGCAGAGCGAGGGGTGACGATGACCGTCGTAGACCTTGAGAAGAACGTTCCGCAGGACGCCCCCCTGGACGTCCCCGCGGACGGCACGGCGAACGACTCCGTCGCCGGGCTTCCCGACGTGCCGCGCCGGATCGGCGGGCTCACCCGCTCCGGGGTGCTGTCGCTGTTCGGCGCCGCCGCCTCCGGGCTGTGCACCGCCGTCCTCCTCTTCGGCGAACTCGCGCCGTTCTCCGGTGGACTGGGCTTCTTCGTCACCGCATACCTTTCATTCCTAGGTATCTACGCGGTGTTGACAGGCCTTGAGGAGGACGGGCAGGCGGTACGGGACCGGGTGATGACCGTCGTCCTGTGGACCGCGGGCGGACTGATGTTCCTCGCGCTCGCGATGGTCGTCGGCTTCACCGCGTGGCGCGGCCGGGAGGCCCTGCCGCACGGCAACTTCTTCACCCAGGACATGCAGGCGGCGGGCCCGCTCGACCCGCTGACCCACGGCGGCATCGCGCACGCCATGGTCGGCACGCTCATCATGATCACCATCGCGCTGGCGATCACGGTCCCGCTGGGCCTGGCCTGCGCGGTGTACCTCAACCAGATCCGCGGCCGCTTCTCGCGGTTCGTCCGTACGATCGTCGAGGCGATGACCGCGCTGCCGTCGATCGTGGCCGGCCTGATGGTGTACGCGGTCTGGATCCTCGGTCTCGGCATGCAGAAGTCGGGTCTGGCGGCGGGCTTCGCGATCAGCGTGATGATGCTGCCGATCGTGATCCGCGCGGCGGACGTGGTGCTGCGCCTGGTGCCGGGCAACCTGACGGAGGCCTCCGAGGCCCTCGGCGCCCCGCGCTGGCGGACGGTGTGGCACGTGGTCCTGCCGACGGCCCGCTCCGGTCTCGCCACCGCCGTCATCCTCGGCACGGCCCGCGGCATCGGCGAGACCTCCCCGGTCCTGCTGACGGCGGGCTTCACGGCGGCGCTCAACGCCGACCCGACGAGCGGCCCGATGGTCTCCCTCCCCCTCGCCGTCTTCAACTTCGTCAAGTCCCCCGAGCCGACGATGATCGCCCGCGGTTTCGGCTCGGCGGCGGTCCTGATGGCACTGGTCCTGGTCCTCTTCGCGATCGCCCGGGTGATCGGTGGCCGCGGCCCCGGCCACCAGAACAAGCGCCAGGCGAGAAGAGCGGCGAGGGCGTCCCGCCGGGACACGACGAGGTTCGCCGACCTCCACACGCCGGGACTGGAGTTGTTCGAGACCGGTTCCACTGCAGGCGCCGACCGCAACGAGCACCCCGAGAGCGGCGCGGGACTGCATCAGCCGGCAACTCCACCGCGGAGCGCAACCGGCCACGCCGCAGCCGCGGCCGACAACGGCGAAGGTCCCCCGCACGAGACCGCGGCCGACAACGGCGAAGGCACCCCGCAGGAGGCCACAGCCGACAACGGCGAAGACACCCCGCAGAGGCCCGCACCCGACAACGGCGAAGACACTCCGCAGAAGGCCGCACCCGACAACGGCGAAAGAACCCCGCAGGGGCCCGCAGCCGCCGACGGCGATTCCGCCCCACAGGAGCCACCCGCACTCGACGACGAAACCCGCACGGGTGGTGCGGGTGGGAACACCGACCTCGCAACAGGAGACAGCCACTGATGTCCAGCCAGCTCCTCAACGCCCTAAGACGGCTGGGCATCCTGGCCGCACTGCTCGGCATCATCGGCACCCTCGCCGGTACCCCCGCCGTCGCCGACTCGTACACCCCCATCGCCGGTGCCGGCTCCACCTGGGCCGAGAACGCCGTCGACGAATGGCGTCGCGCCGTCAACCAGTACGGCATGCGGATCAGCTACGCCGGCACCGGTTCGTCGGACGGCCGCCGCCAGTTCCTCTCCGGCACCGTCGACTTCGCCGTCTCCGACATCCCGTTCCAGACGAACCCCACCGACGGCAGCGCGGCCGAGCGCCCGGCCTCGGGGTCGTACGCCTACATGCCGATCGTCGCCGGCGGCACGGTGTTCATGTACCACCTCACCGTCAACGGCAAGAAGGTCACCAACCTCCGCCTCTCCGGCGACGTGGTCACCAAGATCTTCACCGGGGTCATCAAGACCTGGGACGACCCGGTGATCAAGGCCGACAACCCCGGCCTCCAGCTGCCGCACCGCACCATCGTCCCGGTGGTCCGCTCGGACGGCTCCGGCTCCACCGCCCAGTTCACGATGTGGATGGCGAACCAGCACAAGTCGCTCTGGAACGCGTACTGCGCGAAGGTCGGCCGGTCCGGGTCCTGCGGCCAGACGTCGTACTACCCCACCGTCTCCGGCATGATCGCCCAGTCCGGTGACCTCGGTGTCGCCGGTTACGTCGCCCAGAACTACGGCGAGGGCGCGATCGGTTACGTCAACTACTCGTACGCCATCAACGCGCGGTATCCCGTGGCGAAGGTCCTGAACCACGCGGGCTACTACACCGAGCCGACCCCGTCGAACGTGGCGGTCTCGCTCCTCAAGGCGAAGATCAACACCAACAAGAGCTCGGCGGACTACCTCACCCAGCAGCTCGACGGCGTCTACAACGACACCGACAAGCGCAACTACCCGCTGTCCAGCTACTCGTACATGATCCTGCCGCTGAAGGTGCAGGGCACCTTCACCAAGGAAAAGGGCAAGACGCTCGGCGCCTTCTCCTACTACTTCATGTGCCAGGGCCAGCAACAGGCGCCGAAGCTCGGCTACTCGCCGCTGCCGATCAACCTCGTCCAGGCCGGCTTCGACCAGATCCGCCGGATCCCGGGCGTGAAGACGCAGAACATCAACATCAAGAACTGCAACAACCCGACCTTCACCGCCAGCGGCCAGAACCGGCTGGCCCAGACCGCGCCCTACCCCGCTGCCTGTGACAAGAAGGGCGCCGCACCCTGCACCACGGGCACCGGCGGCACCAAGAGCAACTCCAGCAACAACAACGGCGGCGGCACCTCCGGTGGCACCGGCGGCAGCGGCTCCGGCGGCGCGACCGGCACCGGTGGCGACACCGGCGGCTCCGCTGGAGGAAGCAGCGCCACGCCCTCCGTCGACCCCGACACCGGCCAGACCATCTCCCCGGACGGCACCGGATCCGGCGGCACCGGATCCAGCGCGGGTACGACCGCCGGCGGCACCGTCGCCCTCGCCCAGCCGGTCGCCGTGGCCACCGCGCACGGCTGGACCGGCACCCAGACGCTGATGCTGCTGGCCGCGGTCCTGGTCTTCGGCCTCCTCCTGCTGCCCTCGCTGGTCTCCCGACTGGTGGGCAGCAAGAGCAACGGCCGCTCGGACGACGGGAGTTCACGATGAGACGGCGGATCAGAAACGCCCTGGTCCGGCTGCTGGCCGGCGCCACCGTCGGCGCCCTCGCCGGTCTCGCCGTGGCCCAGGCGGCCCCGTCCGCCACCGCGGCGGGCGGCGCGGGCTCCGCGGTGACGGTGTCCGGACGCGATGAGTTCAAGGACATGAAGTTCACGGTCAGCCAGACCACCCACCTCACCAGCCAGGCCATCTCGGTCAGCTGGTCCGGCGGCGCGCCGACCACGTTCGCGGGCTCGCAGTTCAACACCGGTTTCGTACAGATCATGCAGTGCTGGGGCGACGACGACGGGACGGTCCCGTCCAACCCCGGCCCGTCACGGACCCAGTGCCAGTTCGGCGCCTCCCCCACCACGAACCGCGGTGGCTGGCCGGGCAACGGACAGGACGACACCCGGCAGATCTTCTACAGCGCCGACCCGACGAACTACGGCCAGGACGACCGGTACGGCGCCACCAACCCGAACGCCCCCGGCGAGGTCCCCTTCAAGTCGGTGGACGGCACCACGATCACCAGAAACACCCAGAACAACCCGCTCTTCAACTACAACACCACCAACGAGGTCGACTTCGCCCGCACCAGCGATGACGGCAGCGGCCAGGAGTACTTCGAGGTCCAGACCGCCAACGAGGCCCCGCACCTCGGCTGCGGCGTCCCCGTCACCACCGACGGCGTCACCCGACCCCGCTCCTGCTGGCTGGTGATCGTCCCGCAGGGCAGTCTCGACCTGGACGGCAAGCCGTACGCCGACCAGAGCCACGTCAATGCGGGCTCCCCGGTCTCCTCGACCAACTGGAAGAACCGCGTCGCCGTCAAGCTGGACTTCAACAACGTGGGCACCAACTGCGCCCTCGGCTCCGACGAACGCCCGACCACGGGCAGCGAGCTGGCGGCCGACGCGATGACCAGCTGGCAGGCCAGGCTGTGCACGGAGGGCAAGGTCTACAGCTACACCGAGTACGGCGAGCCCAACACCCGGGCCCGGCTCATCTCGGACGGCTCCAGCGGTCTCGCCTTCACCACCCGCAAGCTCGGTGCCGACCCGGGCACCAGCGCGCCATCGGGTACGACGACCTACGCGCCGGTCGCGCTGAGCGGGGCCGTCATCGGGTTCACGATCGAACGCAGACCCAAGTCCACGGCGCCGGAGAGCGTCCAGAAACTCGCGGGCACCAAGGTCGAGTCGATCAAGCTCGACCCCCGCCTGCTGGCCAAGCTGCTCACCGAGTCGTACCGCAACTCCACCTGGGGTTCGGTGCTCAACAGCGGGGTGGCCAAGGGGTACGGCTGGGCCAAGAACAACCCGGCGGGACTCGCCTCCGACCCCGAGTTCATCTCCCTGAACCCCGAGTTCGCCAATCTTTCGGTCGCCGAGACGCCGGCCACCGACACCGATCTGATGACCTCGCTGGGCCACACCGACACCGCCCGCGCGCTCTGGCAGTGGATCGTCGCCGACAAGGACGCCCGGCAGTTCCTCGCCGGTGTCCCCGACGACGACGGGATGCGGGTGAACCCGTACTACAGCACCAACGCGGACCTGAACCCGTCCGGCGCCGCCTTCGACCCGTCGAACACCGACGAGTACCCGAAGAACGACCCCTGGTGCACGGTCCCGCCCGGTTCCGGCGCGCCCGACGACAGCAAGCAGTGCATGACCGACTTCCACCCCTACGTGGACGACATGCACGCCGGCGCCCTGCACACCCGGCGCGCGGACACACTCTGGAAGTCCAGCTGGGACCAGCTGGCCAGCCCGCCGGCGTACAAGAGCGTCGGTCCGCAGACGGTCGGCTCGCGCTTCGTGATCACGGTGACGGACGTGGCCTCCGCCGCCCGCTACGGGCTGCAGACCGCCGAACTGGAGAACAGCGCGGGCAAGTTCGTCGCCCCGACCGCGGCGAGCCTGACCGCGGCCGCGGCGGGCGCCTCCGGTTCCGGCGTCGCGGAGATCACCCCGGCGAACGCCACGGCCAAGGGTGCCTATCCGCTGGCCCAGCTGGTCTACGCGACGGTGCGCCCCGGCAAGGTGACCAAGGCCGCCCGCGAGGACTACGCCGCCCTGCTGCGGTACGCGGCGGCCACCGGCCAGACCTCCGGCTCCGACCCGGGCAAGCTGCCCGTCGGCTACGCCCCCCTCTCCCAGAAGCTGCGCGCCCAGACCGTCAAGGCGGCCGACGCGCTGCTCCACTACACCGGCCCGAGCCCCGCCGGCGACGGCTCGGCCGACGGGGGCGGCACGGACACCTCCGGTGGCGGCGCGCCCGGCTCCGCCGGGGACACCGGGGGCACCGGCGCCGTCGGCGGCACGGGTGCCGGGGCCGGTGGCACCGGCACCAGCGCCTCGCCGAGCGCGTCGGCGTCGTTCGACGGCGGCAAGGCGCTGGAGACCACCGCGGCCGGCAACACCCCGGCCGACCCGGCCAACCCGCTGCGGTACGCCGTTCCGGCGGGCGCCGCGCTCGGGGCGGTCGCCGGAGTGGGCGCGCCCTTTGCCGGAGGCCGGCAGCTGTCGATCGCTTCCGTGACGACGGCGGTACGTCGTCTGCGGGTGCGTCGTGGCTGGCCGCGCCCACGCGGCGGTAGCCGCAAATCCAATACCGCCCCGCGCCCCTGATGGGCGCTACCCCAACCGGAGCCAAGTGCTCCCCACAGACGGCCGCCCGCCCCGAAAGGCAGTCGGGGCGGACGGTCTGCACCACCCTGCCAGATCCCTCTGCAACACCCCAGCTAGCTCTCGTCAGGAGACTCTCGATGCGCAATCTGCGCTCTTCGGCGGCGCTCGTCGCCGCGGCCGTGGTGGCCGGCGGCCTGGCCCTCGCCACCCCGGCGGTCGCCGACCCCACCCCCGCGGGCACCTTCCGCCAGCTGGTCGGCGTGGGCTCGGACACCACCCAGGACGTGGTCAACGCCCTGGCCGGCGACACCGTCAACGGCACCAGCTACGCCGCGACCGCCGTGAAGTCGGCGGCCGGCGCCGGTATCGCCTCGTACGACGCGATCGAGCCCGGCACCGGCTCCACCACGTCCACCATCGTCACCCGCTCCGGCGGCGCGCCGTTCACCCGCCCGAACGGCTCCGGCAACGGCCAGAAGGCGCTGTCCGCGTCGCTGACCGGCGACAAGTTCCCGGCCGGCACCGGTACCGTCATCAAGGGCCAGGTCGACTTCGCCCGCTCCTCCGGCGGCCCGACCGCCACCGGAACCGCGCTCACCTACGTTCCGATGGCCCGGGACGCCGTCGGTGTCGCGGTCAAGGGCTCGGCCCTGAACTCGCTGACCAAGCAGCAGCTGTTCGAGATCTACTCCGGTTCGCTCACCGAGCTGAACGGCCAGACCCTGCACCCGAAGATCCCGCAGGACGGCTCGGGCACCCGCAAGTTCTTCCTCGCGGCGATCGGCATGTCCACCACGCCGCTCGGGGCGAACGTCCAGGTCGTCCAGGAGAACCAGGCCAACACGGCCCTCACCGAGGACGGCGCGCTCGTCCCGTTCTCCGTGGGCTCCTGGATCGCCCAGAACAACGGCGTCTCCCCCGACTACAGCAAGGCCGCGGCCGCGGCCGGCGGCCACCTGGCCTCCATCACGCTGCCGGGCGACACCGGCGACACCAGCCCGGTCACCACGGTGAACGGCAAGCTGGCCCCGGTCCAGGCCTACTACGAGAACTCGACGTTCGGCCGTGACGTCTACAACGTCGTCCCGTCCCGGGCGATCGACCCGACCAGCGTCTTCTTCGACAAGGACCTGTACGACGTCTTCGTCACCAGCGGCAGCCACATCGCCGCGACGGCGTCGGAGAACGCCGAGAAGGTCATCGCGGCGTTCGGCTTCGTCAACGAGCCGTACAACGGCTCCATCAACCTGCAGGCCAAGCACGCTCTGCAGGGCGGCCTGGAGGGTGCCTCCTCCGCCGTCACGGTGCCGGCCGCGCCGGTCCTCAAGTCCACCGTGGGCGACGCCAGCCTGAAGCTGTCCTGGACGGCCCCGGCCGCCACCCCGCTGCCGCTGACCGACTACCGGGTGACGCTGGCCGACGCGGACGGCGGGGTCGTCGCCACCAAGGACGTCCCGGCCACCACCAAGACGTACTCCTTCACCGGTCTCGCCAACGGCACCTACACCGCCACGGTCACCGGCTACAACATCGTCGGCGCCGGCGCGGACGCCACCTGGAAGGGTGCGGTCAAGTACGCCAGCACCACCAAGGCCACCACCGCCACCACCGCCTACGGCAAGACCCCGAAGGTCGCCGTCGCCGTCACCGGCACGCACGGTGTCAAGCCGACCGGCAAGGTCACCGTCAAGGACGGCACCACGGTCGTCGGCACCGGCACCCTGGACTCGGCGGGCAAGGTCAGCGTCAGCCTGTCGAACCACCTCAAGGTCGCCACGCACTCGCTGTCGGTCTCCTACCCGGGCACCTCCAAGCTCAACGCGTCCTCCACGACCGTCTCCCTGAAGATCACCAAGGCGTCGGCGGCGGTCTCCACCTCGCACCCCACCTCGGTGAGCCACACCGCCAGGGCCAAGGTCACCGTCAAGGTCACCGCGACCGGCACCACCCCGGGCGGCACCGTCCGCATCTACCAGGGCTCCAAGGTCATCGCGACCGGCACCCTGAGCGGCGGCAAGGTCACCATCACCCTGCCGAAGCTGTCCAAGGGCAAGCACACCCTGCACGCCTTCTACGTCGGTTCCTCGACCGTGAACTCGAAGACCGGCGCCAACTTCACCATCACCTCCAAGTAACCGTCTGACGGGCCCGCCGGGAGCCTTGGGGCTCCCGGCGGCCCCGCACGCATCTTCCGAAGGAGGCGGGCCCCGTGACCGTCGCCGTACCGACACCGAAAGCTCTGGCTGCGGCCGTGCCGCGCAGGCCCGTCCGCAGCCTCACCTTCGTCCGCCACCTCTCACGGGGCGGACTGCTCAGCCTCGCCGCCCTGCTGCTGGGCATCACCGCGCAGCTGCTGGTGGTCAGCGGGGCCCAGCAGCACTCCGCGCAGCACGCCGACTTCGACCAGCTGCGCGAGCAACTCGCCCTCGGCACCGCCCCGGTGGCCCAGACCGACCAGGACGGCAAGCTGCTGGCACCGGGCACCCCGCTCGCGATCGTCAGGATTCCGAAGCTGGGCCTGAGCCAGGTCGTCCTGGAGGGCACCGACTCCTCCGTGCTGACCGACGGCCCCGGGCACCGCCGGGACACCCCGATGCCCGGCCAGGCCGGCACCAGCGTGCTGATGGGCCGGGCGGCGGCGTACGGCGGCCCGTTCGGCAGGCTCTCGCAGCTGACCACGGGCGACACGTTCACCGTGATCACCGGCCAGGGCAAGGCGAAGTACCTGGTCATCGACGTACGACGGGCCGGGGATCCGGCGCCGGCCCCGCTCGCCGCCGGCAAGAGCCGGCTGGTGCTGATCACGGCGACGGGGCCGAAGTTCGTGCCCTCGGGTGTCCTGCGCGTCGACGCCGACCTGGTCTCCGAGCCGTTCCAGACCCCCGCGGCCGTGATCCGCGCCGGCACGCTGCCGGACTCCGAGGAACCCCTCGCCCGCCCCTCCGGGGTGCCGTGGCCGCTGGTGATGTGGCTGCAGGCGCTGCTGCTCACCGCCGTGGCCGCCGTCTGGACCTGGCACCGCTGGGGCCGCCACCAGACGTGGATCGTCTTCGCCCCGGTCGTCGCGGTGCTCGGCCTCCAGGTCGCGACGCGGACCACCGAACTGCTGCCGAATCTGCTGTGAACCAGGTGAATGAGATGACCGAGACCGCGACGACCGACACCGCCGCGCCCGACGCCGCGACGACCGACACCGCCGTACTGCCCGCCGCCGTCCCGGTGGTGGACGGCCC
The DNA here is from genome assembly GCF_042716195.1 of Streptomyces sp. NPDC058683. Classification (NCBI taxonomy): domain Bacteria; kingdom Bacillati; phylum Actinomycetota; class Actinomycetes; order Kitasatosporales; family Streptomycetaceae; genus Streptomyces; species Streptomyces sp. NPDC058683. The sequence goes on along the minus strand of NZ_JBHXSK010000053.1, from coordinate 54,069 downwards.
CGCCCCCGCCACCCTCGAAGCCCGTGCCGTCTCCGCCTGGTTCGGCTCCCACCAGGTGCTCAGCCAGGTGTCGCTGACCATGCCCGCGGGCGAGGTCACCGCGCTCATCGGGCCGTCCGGCTGCGGCAAGTCGACGTTCCTGCGCACCCTCAACCGGATGCACGAGATGATCCCCTCGGCGCAGTTCGGCGGTGAGGTGCTCTTCGAGGGCGAGGACATCTACAACCCGTCCTGGCGCCTGACCGACGCCCGCCGCAGGATCGGCATGGTCTTCCAGAAGCCGAACCCGTTCCCGGCGATGTCGATCTACGACAACGTGGTGGCCGGCCTCAAGCTGACCGGCACGAAGGTGAACCGGCGGGAGCGGGACGAGCTGGTCGAGGAGTCCCTGACCCGCGCGGGCCTGTGGAAGGAGGTCCGCGACCGGCTCCGGCAGCCGGGCGGCGCCCTCTCCGGCGGCCAGCAGCAGCGCCTGTGCATCGGGCGGGCGCTGGCGGTCCGCCCCCGGGTGCTGCTGATGGACGAGCCGTGCTCGGCGCTGGACCCCACGTCCACCCGCCGCGTGGAGGAGACGATCCAGGACCTGGCCGGCCAGGTCACCATCGTGATCGTCACCCACAACATGCAGCAGGCGGCGCGTGTCTCCCAGCAGTGCGCGTTCTTCCTGGCCGAACAGGGCACCCCGGGCGGCATCGTCGAACACGGCGCCACGGACGCCGTCTTCAACTCCCCGCAGGACCAGCGCACCGCGGACTACGTGGCGGGCCGGTTCGGCTGAGCCCGGCCGGCGGCAGGAGGGTCGATCGCCCGCCGGGTTTCCTCAGGGGACGGAACCCGGCGGCGCCCCGCACCGGTACGGCGACGACCGATTCGTCCCGCGCCGTCATCCCCGCGTACGCCGCGCCGTCACCCGTGCGGACCACGGCGGCGGGAAGCTGTGACCGAGGACACCGAGGACACCGGCCCGGGGCGCGCTGCCCCCCGTGTCCACGCCGATGTGAATACGCACGTCCTGAGGCCTTGCGGACCCTACGTATTGTAGGTTCCCCATCGGCCACGGCGGCTCGTCAGCTCATCGGGGGTACTCATGCAGGGCACGGACACACAGGAGGCGCGGCGCGGCCTCGCCCCCACGGTGGCGGTGCTGGTGGCGAGCCTGCTGGTCGCGGCGGTGGGCGTGTACGAGCTGTCCGGCTTCGGCCTGCACAGCCTGGACCGGCGCCCGCACCTGTTCAGCGACGGGCTGGCGACGGGCGGGGTGATCGTCGCGGCGGTGGCGGCGGGGGCGGCGATCGGGAACCTGGCGTGGGTGCTGGCGGCCCGGTGGCGGGCCGAGCGGGAGTGTCCGTAAGAGGACCCTCCCCCTGTTCACACCGTATTCCGCACCACGACCGGTCGCTCTCCCGGTCCGCGCCGTTACCCTACAGACTGTAGGGTCAGCTCCCTCCGCCATCGTCCCCGTCCCCAAGGTGACCGGTCACCATGCCCGCACAGCCGACGACCCTGATCCCCCCACGCGCGTCGGGCGACCGCCGCGCCCCCGCCGCCGCCCCCGGCGGCGCACTGCGCAGGCGGGCCGCCGACGCCACCGTCTGGTACCTGCGCCTGATCGCCGTCCTGAACATAGCGGCGGTGCTGTCCCTGCCGTTCCGCCAGGAGGTCGACGAACACAACAACGGCCGCCTCACCCTGCACCTGCACCGGCAGCACGCCCACCACTCCGGCCAGTTCTTCACCCCGTACCTGGCCACGGCGGGCCTGGTCTCGGCCGCCCTGGCGATCTTCTTCGTGCTGGTGATGCGGCGCCGCAAGCGAGCGGCGTGGGTGGTCAACGTGCTTCTGTCCACCCCCCTCTTCGCCCTCTACGTCCTCGCCCTCACCCAGCACGAGTACCGCGCCCACGTCTTCAACTGGGTCTCCGCCGCCCTGACCGGCCTCTTCGTGGCCGCACTGCTGATCAGCCGGCGGGAGTTCCACGCGGTGGGCGACCCGTCGAACCCGAGGCTGGCGCTGGCGGTGGGCGTGGGCGGCGTGGTCGTCACCGGCGTCCTCGGCACGCTCCTCGTCCACGCGACGAACAAGCTTCCCGGCGCCACCCTCCCCGACGAGATCGCCTACACCCTCCTGAGGGGCGTCAGCGTCGGCCCGCTCGCCGACCGCGTCACCGCGGTGCACGCCCCGCGCTGGACCGACATCGTCGTCAACGCCCTCCTCGCGGCCGCCTTCTGCCTGGTCCTGTACGCCGGTTTCCGCTCCCCGCGCGGCCGGCGCCTGCTCGGCCCGGAGGACGAGGCAAGGCTGCGCACGCTGCTCGACAGGCACGGCGCCCGCGACTCCCTCGGCTACTTCGCCCTGCGCCGCGACAAGGCGGCGATCTTCTCGCCCACCGGCAAGGCGGCGGTCACCTACCGCGTCGTGGGCGGCGTCAGCCTGGCGTCCGGCGACCCGATCGGCGACCCGGAGGCGTGGCCCGGCGCGATCGACGCGTGGCTGACGGAGGCCCGGCAGCACGCCTGGACCCCCGCGGTCATGGGCGCGAGCGAGGAGGCCGGCACGGTCTATGCCCGGCACGGCCTGGACGCCCTGGAACTGGGCGACGAGGCGATCGTCGACATCGCCGACTTCACCCTCGAAGGCCGCGCGATGCGGGTGGTCCGCCAGGCCCACAACCGGGTCCGACGGGCCGGCTACACGGTCCGCGTCCGCCGCCACGAGGACATCCCGCCCGACGAGATGTCCCTGCTGATCGACCGGGCGGACCACTGGCGCGACGGCACCACGGAACGCGGCTTCTCGATGGCGCTCGGCCGCCTCGGCGACCCGGCGGACGGCCGCTGCGTGATGCTGGAGTGCCGGGACGCCGACGACGTCCCCCGCGCCCTCCTCAGCTTCGTCCCCTGGGGCGAACAGGGCCTCTCCCTGGACCTGATGCGCCGGGACCGCGACGCGGAGAACGGCCTGATGGAGTTCATGGTCGTGGAGCTCCTCCTCAAGGCACCCGACCTGAAGGTGGACCGGGTCTCCCTGAACTTCGCGATGTTCCGCTCGGTCTTCGAACGCGGCTCCCGCCTCGGCGCCGGCCCGGTCCTCCGCCTCTGGCACGCGACCCTGACCTTCTTCTCCCGCTGGTGGCAGATCGAGTCCCTGTACCGAGCGAACGCGAAGTACCGCCCGATATGGGAACCGCGCTACATCCTCTTCACGAAGAGCAGCGACCTCCCGAGGATCGGTTTGGCAAGCGCCCGGGCGGAGGGGTTCCTCACGGTTCCTTGGGGGTCATGACGAGTCCGGGGACTCGGGGGAGGGCGGCGCGGACGGCTTCGGCCACTCGGGAGAGCTTCACGTCCAGACGGGTCAGGCGGGTCAGGAGATCAGGCAGGGGGAGCCCGGCGTAGGCGACGATCTCAAGGAAGTCGGAGATCGGCTTCCACAGGCTGAGGGGAAGGACTCCGACGGTCGTGCCCTGTACGTACGTGTCGAAGCACAGGCCACGATCGACCTCGTCCAGGTCGTCGACGCCGAGAACAGGCACGCGAAAACCGAATGCGGTCACACGTTCGACGACCTCCTCGGGTTCCATCAGCAGATTGCGGCCGGCGGAGACAAGGTGGTGCAGGGGCACCGGTTCGTTCTGGTCCAGCCGCTGTTCACCCTCGCCGTTCACGGCCACGCCCAGTAGTCCGGGATCGTCCCTGCGTGCCTTGGTCGGAGGTGCGGTCAGCGAGGTGCCCAAGCCGTAACAGGCCAGCCGGTCGACGACGCCGTTGGGCGGCTGGGCCGTGTTGTGGGCAGCACGCACCACCGCGCTCACCGGAACCCGGCGGTCCGGTCCGAGTCTGTCCCAGCTCCCCAGGGCGGCCCTGACCTCGCGGAGGTACACCCTGTCATGGGGCCCGACCTGTTCGGGAAGTTGTGTGTCCGGCGGGTTCAGGCCGTAGACGCGCAGCCGCGCGGCCAGCCGGGCCGGTGGCATCCCCAACTCATGGGCTGCCGAGACCAGGGATTCGAGGGGGATCTCGTCCCCTCCCTGGTAGAACCCCACCCACCGGGAACCGAGGATCCTGATGTCCTCGGGTTCGACCTCGTCGGGCAGCATGCCGACGGTGAGCGACAGCCCCTCCATCCGACGGGCCATGTCACCGAGCGGGACGGACGAGGCCTGCGCGGCACGAGCCAACAGGCCCAGCGGCAGGGGCGTCGTCGCCTTGAGCCGCCTCAGCTCCTCGAAGTCCCAGTCCCACTCCTCGCTCCGCCGCAGCAGTTCTCCGGCCAGGGGCTCGTCGAACCCGCCCAGCTCCGGACGGAATCCATAGCTCCGCAAAGTCTCGACCACGTCCGGGAACGACCGGCGCGTCACCGACATGGCGGCCACCACATGCCCGATGTCGACCGGCGTGTCCAGGCTGAGCCAGGGTTCCTGGGCGTTCAGGGAGTGGCTGAGCACGGCCACCACCCAGGCGTCCGGGGTGTCCGTCGGCATGCCCTCACCGGGAGTCTCGAAGCCGAGCGCCGCCATCCGGGCCCGTGCCTCCTCGATCCCGATGTTCAGCGCCAGGTGCGCCCTGAGGAGATGCCCCGGTGGCACGGGCTTTCCCGGGTCGCACCACCTGATGGCACCGGCAGCCGACGGACCGCCAAGACCACTGTCGAGCAGTGCCGTTCCCAACGGGTCCACCTCGATGTCATCACCAGGCGCTTGAGGGGGCGTCAGCCCCAGCAGCTCCATGCGGCCCAGCACGTCCCGGTACGCCACGCCACAGGCCTCGGCGACGGAATACGCGTGTCCCGGACGCGAGAGCTCTTCGGAGAGGTCGCCCTTTTCGGGCCACTTCCGGTTCCAGGGCAAGTTCGCGAGGGTGCGCAGCAGTACGTCCGAGGGCCGGGCGGCGAGAACGCCCCGGACTCGGGACAGCTCCGGAACCAGCTCGGTCAGTGCGGCCAGTTCGGCGCTGGGCCGATGCGCCAGCAGCCGCCACAGCAGTGTGACGTCGTCCAGGGTGCCGTCGAGTGGGACCGTGCCGGTGCCGTCCCGGCCGGGACGCGCATCCTTCCGGTGCACCATGCGGAGATCGGGCGGGAAGAACCCCACCCTGGCCACGGGTGCGGTATGGCCGTGCAGTTCCAGTGCGAAGCCCGCCGCCCCGGCCGCCTCCGTCACGATGTCCGCGAGCCTGGGGTTCGCCCCTGAGACCTCGGCGAGCCATCTCGTCGTCAGCAACGGCGGCTGCGCCGCGAACAGCGCCGGCAACGCGTCCCGGACGAGCCGCTCCACCTGGTCGCCCACCTCGCCGTCCAGGATCTCCATGCGGTCCACCGACAGGTCCTTCGGCCGCGTCGCCCCGGTCAGGTTCACCACCGCGCCCCTGAGCCGCAATGTGACGTTCGGACCGGCCAGCACCCCTCGCCGTACCCGGGGCTGGATGAAGATCCCGTCGGCCAGGATGCCGCCGCCGTGTTCGCACCACACCACCTGACCGTGAACGCCGTAGCCGCCCTCGGGGCGGCCGACCGTCCTGCCGTGCGCGAGGAATCCGGCCGGTCCGCCGAAGGGAGCTTCCCGGCGCCGGAGTACACCGGGCTTCCACCTCGCCTCCTGCTTGTCGTGCCTGGCACGGGTATGGAACTCGGCGATGCCCAGGAACCTGCGCAGCTCCTGCACGCAGGAAGGGGCCTTCTTGCCGTCCCGGAGGTAGAGGCGCACCGTGGTGCCGACACGCCTGCGCTCCTCACTGAGCCTGACCCGGAAGTAGTGGCCTGGACCGGTGATCAGCACGGTGAGCTGCTCCGAACCGCCTCTCGCGGGGCAGGTGGTGACACGGATCTCGTCGGCCAGCATGAAGTAGCTGAGCACGCCGATGCCGAACCTGCTGTTCGGGTAGACGTCGATGCCGTCCCTGCGCCACGCCTCGGACTCCTCCTGGAAACGGGCGTGTTCGGCGAACCGTACTCCGGCCTGCGAGAACACCTCGGCGAGGACGGTCTCGTCCATGCCGATGCCGTTGTCCCGGCACTCCAGGTAGTAGCGCTGCTCGTCCTCGTCGTACCCCTGCTCGAACTCGATCCGGCACCTGAAGTCGTCCTCGCCGTTGCGGGCGTGCTCCCAGGCCTTGCGGAGCCGGCAGGCGTCCAGGGCGTTCTGGTACAGCTCGCGGATGGCCAGGGAGCGGTCCCGGTAGAGGTTCTCGCCCATGAGGAGTTCCTGGATGCGGGTCTCGTCCAGCCGGAAGCGGATCACCTCGCCGCCCCGCTTGGGCTCGCCGGTGTCGTCGACCTCGTGCACCTCGTCGGCGTGCGCGTACACCGGCAACTCGCCGATCTCGTCCGTGGGCCGGGTGCGGCGCGCGTCCCGCAGCAGGGTGTCGACGTGCCGCGTGTGTTCGACGAGCGCGGCCACGACGGCGGGGTGGCCGCAGGCCGCCTGGAGACCGAGTGCGTCTCCGCGCGGAATCCACCGGGCCTCGTTCAGCACGATCCGCAGCGAGGCGGCCGTCACCGGCTCCGGAATGCCCACGTGTTCGACGACGTCCGGGGGCAGGTCGGTCGCCTCCAGGGCCATGGCATGGGCGATCGCGAACAACGGCCCGACCAGGTCCTCCCGGACCTTCTGCCACTCACCGCCTTCGAGTTCGACCGGGAACGGTTCGTGGTTCAGCAGTCCGTCCCGCCCCCTGGCGTACAGCGTGCGCGGCGGCAGATGGGCACAGGCCAGCAGCCGAGTGAGCAGCCGACGGTCGAGGAGCATGCCCAGGCCGGTGTCCCCGAGGTCCAGTTCGGCCAGCAGGACGCGCAACGAGCCGGTCTCCTGTCGCGCCCACTGGTGGAAGAGCCACCAGCCGATCTCCGGGCGCCCGTCCCCGCGGTCGGGCAGCGTGTGGCCGCGCTCGGCCTGCCGGACGAGCCGCCGGTGGCTGCGCAGCAGGACGTTGTGCTTCTCCCGGTACGGTCCGCCCTGTACCCGGTCGTTCAGGTTCGCGGGATCGACGTGGGCGAGTTCCGCGACGGTGTACGCGCCGTGCACCTGGTACAGAAAGGGCAGCAGGGCGATCAGGGCGGCCTCGGCGGGCGCCAGGCTCGCCCGCTGCAGACGTCCGTGCATCTCGTGCAGCAGGAGCTCCGCCGCCTGGGTCATACGGTGGGCGAACTCCGGGTCGTGCCAGGGATCCTGGTCCAGCAGGCCGCGCCGCTCGTCGTACAGCTTCGCGAGCCGTCGTACGACGTCCCGCGTCCGCTCCCGCACCGTCACGGCCCGCTCCTGCTCGGCGGCGAGGACGAGCTGCCAGGCCCGGGAGGTGGTCACGGCGTCCAGCCAGTCCTGGCCGAAGCCCGGTCGAACCGGCGGTTCCTCGGGTTTGACCGCCTTGCCTTCGCGGGCTCTGCGGGCCGCGTCCGCGAGGTTGTCCCACTGACTCCGTGTGAGGCGTGGCACGGAATCGGGGTTGCGGACCTGCGCGAGTTCCGTCAACACGTGCAGGAAGGCGTGCAGTTTGGCCTTGTCCCTGGGAACGACCTTGCACTGGCGCCAGCCGTCGATCGTGGGGGGCGGAACAGTGAGGCTGCATTTCCGCGCGATGTGCGCGCTCACGGATACCGAACTGGGTCCCCCGGCCGCCTTGAGCAGCCTCTCCAACTGTTCCTCGTAGGTCACCGACTGTCCCCCTCCCACCCGACCCGTACGACCCGTACGACTCGCGAAGTCGCAGATTACCGCCTTGACCTGCGATATCACCGGGTTTCGGGCACATCGGCCACCACCTTGGGCCGTGCACGTGGGCACAGTCGGCGGCGTCGATCCGAACCCCGGAAGGAACCCGATGGACCCCGTCCTCGTCTCTGCCGTCTGCCGTGTCGTCGCCCTTCTGATCCTGGCGATCGCCGCCGTGATCATCGTCCGTACCGCGCTCGGCGACACCGAGTCGAAGGACAGGGCACGGATTCTCACCGCCGTCGCGGCGATCATCCGCGCGCTGTGGGGCAAGCGGTGAGCCCCCGACGGCCCGTGACCGTCCGCCTGCTCGATCCCCGCCGACCCCCGCTTCTCCGCGCGGCGCGCCATCCGCGCATCCCCCGGCCCGTGGCGCGAGGGGCGTGGTTCACCCGCGCGGCGCCCCGCCGCCCGCGAGCCCCCCGCCCACCGTGAAGCCGATCACCGCGCCGCCGCCCTCGCGGCGGAAGGCGAAGGGGGCTCCGCCGTGGGCCATCGCGACCTCGCGGACGATGGAGAGGCCGAGGCCGGAGCCGGGGAGGGAGCGGGCGTCCGCGGCGCGGTAGAAGCGGTCGAAGATCCGGATCAGGTCGCCCGCGGCGATCCCGGGGCCGCGGTCGAGGACCTCCACGCGGACCGTGCCCGGCCGGGCGGGGCCGGTGACGTTGATCTCGATGGGTGCCTTGCCGTCCCGGTCGAACTTGGCCGCGTTCTCGACCAGGTTGGAGACGGCCCGCTGGAGCATGCCGGGGCGGCCGTCGGTGGTCGTGTCGCCGCTCGCGCGGAGCAGGATCTCGCGGCCGGTACGACGGCGGGCCAGCCCGGCGACGTCCTCCGCGATGTCGGCCAGGTCCACCCGCTGCGGCGGCTCCGCGTCGGACTGCCCGGCCGCCAGGTCGACCAGCTCGTTGACCAGGTCGGTCAGCTCGCGCGCCTCCTGGCCGAGGTCGGCGACGAGTTCGTCCCGGGTGGCCGGCGGCAGTTCGTCGATACGGCGGAGCAGGGAGATGTTCGTCCGGAGCGAGGTCAGGGGCGTGCGGAGTTCGTGGCCGGCGTCCTGGACCAGCCGCCGCTGGTCCTCCTCCGACTGGGCCAGCCGCCCCAGCATCCGGTCGAAGGCCCGGCCCAGCCGGCCCACCTCGTCCAGTCCCGTCACCGGGACCTGGATGCCGAGCTGCCGGGTGCGGGCCACGTCCTCCGCGGCCGAGGTGAGGATCACCAGCCGACGGGTGATCCGGCGGGCCAGCCACCAGCCGAACAGCCCCGCGGCGACCACGACCGCCGCCATCAGCGCCAGCGTCCGCTGCTGGAGCGCCCGCAGCAGGTCCTCCGTGTCGCTGAACTCCTGCGCCACCTGCACCGCGCCCCGGCCGTCGCCGAGCGCCACCGTGGCGATCCGGAACAGGTCGTCGCCGACCCGGACGTCCTTGTGCTGGGCCGTCGTCCCGGCCTTCTCGGCCATGGCGGCCGCCCGGTCCGCGTCGGTGACGGGCAGCACCGGGCTGCCGTGGTCGACGGTCTCGCCGTGCTCGCCGAGCACCTGGACGTCGGTGCGGGGCGGCCGGACCAGGTCATGTCCCGGCTTGGAGGAGAAGAAGTCCGCCGGGACCATCCGGTGCTGCTTGACCTCGTCCTGGACGTCGGAGACGACCTGGGTGAACACCGACTGCTCGTCCACGCGGACCAGCCGGGCGGCGGCGTTGTACGACAGGATGCCGACGACGATCGTGACGGCGGCGGTGACGGCCGCGAAGGAGACGACGAACGTGGTGCGCAGGGAGACGAGCCTGGGCCGACGCCTGACCAGCACCCGCCGGAGCCGCCTCAGGCGGCCCACTCAGTCCTCCCGCAGCACGTAACCCACGCCCCGGACGGTGTGGATCAACTGTGGGGCGCCGGGCTCGTCGAGCTTGCGGCGCAGGTAGCCGACGTAGACGGCGAGGTTCTTGGAGCCGGGGCCGAAGTCGTAGCCCCAGATACGGTCGTAGATCGTGGAGTGGTCCAGGACGATCCCGGCGTTGCGGGCGAGCAGTTCCAGGAGCTCGAACTCGGTACGGGTCAGCTCCAGCTCGCGCCGGCCGCGCCAGGCCCGGCGGGCCTGGAGGTCCATCCGCAGGCCGGCCGCCTCTACCTGCCGGTCGGAGATCTGCGGTTCCCCCCGGCCGGGGTCGGCGACGGCGCCGCCCGAGCCGCCGCCCGAGCCGCCGCCGGTGGTCACCGGGGAGGTGCGCCGCAGCAGGGCCCGCAGCCTCGCGAAGACCTCTTCGACGTCGAAGGGCTTGACCACGTAGTCGTCGGCGCCGGCGTCCAGTCCCGCGATCCGGTCGGCGGTCTCGACCAGCGCGGTCAGCATCAGGATGGGGGTGCGGTCGCCCTCGGCGCGCAGGACGCGGCAGACCTGGAGGCCGTCGATGCCGGGCATCATCACGTCGAGGACGAGGACGTCCGGCCGCTCTCGATGGGCGTGCGCCAGGGCTTCCACACCGTCCGCGACCGCCGTCACCTCATAACCCTCCAGGGTGAGGACCCGCTCCAGGGCGTGGCGGATGGCGCGGTCGTCTTCGGCGAGCAGCACAGTCTGGGGCACTCACCCAGTCTGCCAAGGCCTCCGGCGGTTCGGCCGGGGTGAGCGGGCCTACGATCACCCTTTTTACCTGGCTCTCACCGTCACAGAGGCAACCGGGCGCGTCGGATTTCGGGTGCGGGCGGGTGGGGGCTGGTCGCGCAGTTCCCCGCGCCCCTTACGGGGCGCTGCCCAGCCGCGTCCTCCATAGCTGCGGGCAGTCGTGCCACTGGGGCGGCACGGGTGGGCACTGGGGGTACCCCCTCTGGGGGAGGCACCCTGCCGGCGCCGGTAAGCGAAACCCCCCGCCCCAGCCGACCTCAGCTCGCCGCCAGCCTCGCCAGCTGTTCCTCGAACGGCACCACCGCCGGCGGAGCCTCCTGCCGCACACCGCTCAGCCCCGTCATCAGCGCCGCCAGTTCCCCCGCCGCCCGCTCGATCCGGGCCTCCAGGCCCTCCGCGCCCCAGTCCTCCGACGCCGCGTAGACGCCCGTCGGCACGACCACCGCCCGCAGGTACGCGAACATCGGCCGCAGCGCGTGCTCCAGCACCAGCGAGTGCCGGGCCGTACCCCCGGTCGCCGCGATCAGCACCGGCTTGCCCACCAGCGCTTCCTTGTCCAGGACGTCGAAGAACGACTTGAACAGGCCGCTGTACGAGCCCGTGAACACCGGCGTGACCGCGATCACGCCGTCCGCCTCCGTCACCGCTTCCAGCGCGGCCGCCAGCCTGCGCCCGGGGAAGCCGTTGGTGAAGTTGTGCGCGATCTCGACCGCGAGGTCGCGCAGCTCCACGACCTCGACCTCGACACCGGCGGCCTGCCGGCCCACCGCGGCCGCCAGCCGGTCGGCCAGCAGCCGGGTGGACGACGGCACGCTCAGTCCCGCCGAGACGACGACCAGCTTCATGCCCCGACCTCCTTCTTGTCCGACGCCGAGGCCTCCGAAGCGGCCGCGGCGAGCAGCGAGGCGTGCGTGGGCGCCTCCGGGACGTTCGCCGGACGGCCGTTCGCGAACTCCTTGCGCAGCACCGGTACGACCTCCTCGCCCAGCATGTCGATCTGCTCCAGGACCGTCTTCAGCGGCAGCCCCGCGTGGTCGACCAGGAACAGCTGGCGCTGGTAGTCGCCGGCGTACTCCCGGAAGGCCAGCGTCTTCTCGATGACCTGCTCGGGCGTGCCGACGGTCAGCGGGGTCTGGTCGGTGAAGTCCTCCAGGGAGGGCCCGTGGCCGTAGACCGGCGCGTTGTCGAAGTACGGCCGGAACTCGCGCACCGCGTCCTGCGAGTTGTGCCGCATGAACACCTGGCCGCCGAGACCGACGATCGCCTGCTCGGGCGTGCCGTGCCCGTAGTGGGCGTACCGGGACCGGTACAGCTCGACCATCTGCTTGGTGTGGTCGGCCGGCCAGAAGATGTTGTTGTGGAAGAAGCCGTCACCGTAGTAGGCGGCCTGCTCGGCTATCTCCGGCGAGCGGATCGAGCCGTGCCAGACGAACGGGGCGATCCCGTCCAGCGGCCTCGGGGTGGAGGTGAAGCTCTGCAGCGGTGTGCGGAACTTGCCCTCCCAGTCGACGACGTCCTCGCGCCACAGCCGGTGCAGCAGGGCGTAGTTCTCGATGGCGAGGTTGATGCCCTGCCGGATGTCCTGGCCGAACCAGGGGTAGACCGGGCCGGTGTTGCCGCGGCCCATCATCAGGTCCACCCGGCCGTCGGCCAGGTGCTGGAGCATCGCGAAGTCCTCGGCGATCTTCACCGGGTCGTTGGTGGTGATCAGGGTGGTGGAGGTGGAGAGGATCAGCTTCTCCGTGCGCGCGGCGACGTAACCGAGCATGGTGGTCGGCGACGACGGCACGAACGGCGGGTTGTGGTGCTCACCGGTCGCGAAGACGTCCAGCCCGACCTCCTCGGCCTTCAGCGCGATCGCGACCATCGCCTTGATGCGCTCCCGCTCGCTCGGCGTCCGACCCGTCGTGGGGTCCGGCGTGACATCGCCGACCGTGAAGATCCCGAACTGCATGCGCGCTCACCCTCCAGGTTGTTTACCGTTCAACTATACCCAGAGAACGAGACCCCACCCACCGGTATTCCCCAAGCCCCACCCACCGGCGTTGCCCAAGCCCTACCGCCGCCGTTGCCCAAGCCCTACCACCGGCGTTGCCCAAGCCCTATCGCCGGCGTTGCCCACGCCTCTTCCGTACGTCGCCCCCTACGCCTTCCAGCCCGGGTCCCGCCCGGTCACCCCCAGCAGCCGCTCGAACTCCGGCGCCCCCTGCACCACCGCCACCGGCTCCCCGAACATCCCCATCGCCCGCGCGGTCGGCGCCAGCCCCGCGACCTGCCCCGCCAGCTCCGCCACCACCGCCGGGTCGGCCGACGGCTCCCGCTGGCCGGTGGCCCGCGCCAGCTCCCACCCGTGCACGGTCACATCGAGCAGCGCCATCGAGCCCAGGGTCCGCGCGGGCATGTTCATCGTCCCCGCCGTGCCCTCCTCCGCCCCGGGCACCGACCAGGCCGCCACCAGCGCCTGGGCCGCCTGCGTGAACCGCTCCCGCCAGTCCGCGCCCTCCCCGACCCGGTCCGGTGTCCGGGTGAAGTCCACCGACCCCTTCGCGGCCAGCTTCCGGAACTCCACGATCACGTGGAAGAGGTGATTGACCAGGGCCTTCACGTCGTACTCGGCACAGGGCGTGCGCCCCGCGAGCGCCCCGTCCGGGATCCCCCGCACCACCGGCAGGGCCCCGTCCACCGCCCTCCCCAGCAGCTCACCGATGCCGTACTCCCGCGACTCCCGCGCACTGTTCGTGTTCGTCTCCATGCCGACGACCGTACGAACGCGCACCCGCACCCCTCTTGAACAAACGCGACGCGCGGCGCCGGACGTACGATCCGGCCATGGCCGCCGCCTCCGTCCACGACACCCGCGGGATCGTCGACCCCGCCGGGCTGCTGTCCCGCGTACGGTTCCGCCGCCACCGGCCCGCCGAGCCGCTGCGCCGGCACGTCGAGACGTACTGGTTCATCGACTGGGACCTGCCCGAGCCGTACGTCTCCCACGTGGTCCCGCATCCGTCGGTCAACCTCACCTTCCAGTGGGACGAGGAGGAAGGGCCGCCCTACGCGGAACTGACCGGCGTCGCGCTCGGCCTCTACGCCCGCAAGCTGACCGGCCGCGGCCGGGTGTGCGGTGCCAAGTTCCGCCCGGGCGGCTTCCGGCCGTACGCCCCGGCCCACCCGGTCTCCCACTGGACCGGCCGGGCGCTCCGGGCCGACGAGGTGTTCCCGCAGGCCCGCCCCGACGCGGCCCGGGACATCGTCACCCCGGCCGACGACCGCGACCGGGTGGCCGCCCTGGACGCCTTCCTCCTGGCCCTCGACCCCGCCCCCGACCCCCAGGCCGACCGGGCCATGGCCCTGGCCGACCGCATCCGCGCCGACCGCACGGTCCGCCGGGTGGCCGACTTCGCGCAGGCGCAGGGCATCTCGACCCGCACCCTGCAACGCCTCTTCGCCGCATACGTGGGCATCACCCCGAAGTGGGCCATCCTCCGGTACCGGATCCACGAGGCCGTGGAGCGGGCGGGCGGGGAGCAGGCCGTGGACTGGGCGGCCCTGGCCGCCGAACTCGGCTACGCCGACCAGGCCCACCTGATCCGCGCCTTCAAAGCGACGGTGGGCGTCTCGCCGACCGCGTATGCGGCCGGCATGTGAAGCGGACCCCGTGATCGAAGCGCCCCTTCAGGGGCGCGGGGCTGTATTCGACTTGCGGCTACCGCCGCGTGGGCGCGACCGGCCCGCATCCACATCAGCACACCCGCACCAGCCACCCCATTTCCGTTGTCCCACCGCCCCTGTCCGGGTCTCCCCTACGTAAGCCCACGCCCGTGGGAACGGACAGGAGCCCCGTGCCATGCCGCACCACCACCGCCGCCGCCACCGACCCCGCCGGTACTCCGGCCTCGCCGCCACCGCCGCCGTAGTCCTCACCTGCCTCGCCCTGGTGACCGGCGTGGTGCTGGCCCGTATGCAGACGGGCCCCGCCTCCGACCGGCGGACCGCCACCGCCGACCCGGCGGCGACGCCCCGTACGACAGCCGCCGCCACCCCGCTCGCGAGCCCCTCCCCGAAACCGTCACCGACCCCCTCGGCCTCGTCGCCTCCGCACGCCGGTACATCGCCCTCGGCCAAGGCCTCCTCGCCCTCCCGCACGGCACAGCAGCCGACGGCCGCCGCCAAGACCCCCGGCAAGCGCACCATCACCCTCGTCAACCGGCTCGACCAGACCATCTGGCCGGCCATCGCCGCCGACCCCAAGCACCCGGTCGAGGCGACCGGCTGGGTCCTGCGCCCCGGCGCCAGCCTGAGCTTCCGCATCCCCGACCACTGGGACGTCCGCCTCTGGGCCCGCACCGGCTGCTCCTTCGACGCCGCCGGCCGCGGCCACTGCCTGACCGGGGACTGCGGCCGCTTCCAGTGCGGCTCGACCTGGGGCGAATTCCCCTCCACGCTCGCCGAGTTCAACCTGAACGCCTGGAACGGCATGGACTTCTACGACGTCAGCCTGGTCGAGGGCAACAACCTGCCGATGTGGATCAACAGTTACGGCGGCTCCTCCCGCGACCGGATCGACGCGAACGGCTGCTCCGCGACCGGCTGCACCCGGGACGCCAACGCCACCTGCCCCGCCAAGCTCCAGCGCGTCCGCGACGGCCATGTCGTCGCGTGCCTCAGCGCCTGCCTGGTGTTCAAGACCGACCAGACCTGCTGCACCGGCGCCTACGCGGCCCGCCCCCAGTGCGTCCCGTCCTCCTGGCCCGTCGATTCCGCGGCCGTGTTCAAGGCGGCCGAGCCCAACGCCTACTCCTACGTCAACGACGACGCCACCAGCGTGCTCACCTGCTCCGGAGAGTGCGGCTACCGCGTCACCTGGGGCGTGAGCCCATGACCCCGAGGGGGCCGGCGCCCACCGCCGCACGGCGGTCGCACCGGCCCCCTCCGCTCAGCGCGCCGCCTGGAAGGCCCGGCCCGCCGCCGTGGCCGCCGTACCGTTCGTGAACAGCCCGCTGCTCGGCTTCGACGGGTCGGCGCCGAGCCCGAACCACGCGTAACGCTGCAGGTACGGCAGCGCGTCCAGCGCCTTCGCGGACGCGGTGACGAAGTCCGCCTGCTGCTGCGCGGACGGGAAACGCGTCCCCTGCGAGAAGTCGATCAGCGCGTACTCGGTGAGCCAGATCGGCTTGTGGTACCGCTCGTACACCGAGGCCAGATACGAGGTCAGCTGCTGCACGGCCTGCGGGGTGCGGAAGTCGCCGCCGTACCAGTGCAACGTGATGAAGTCGACCCGGTACCCCTTCGCCTTCGCCCCGGACATGAACCGGTCCAGCCAGCCACCGGACGTGTCCGCGCCGTACGCCACCGCCGGGCTGCCCAGCACCTTGCCGGCCCCCATCAGCCTGGGCCACAGCTCCAGCGCCTGCTCGACCGTCATGTTCGACTGCTGCGCCATGTCGGGCTCGTTGAACCCCAGCAGGTACGGCCCCTGCGCTCGGGCCTGCGCGAGCGACGCGTCGGTGACGGAGGCGGCGCCCCAGGCCATGGGCACGAAGGAGGCCGAGCCCGGGGTCGTCACGCCCTGGTGCTGGGTGTTCCAGGTGTAGTACCAGCTCGCCCCGCTCGCGGCCAGCGCCTGGCTCACCCCGTTGAACGACCACACACCGACACCCTTGCGGGCGCTGGAGGCGACCTGCACGGGGGCCACCGTGCGCGGGGACGGAGTGGGCTTCACGGACTGGCTCGGGGACGCACTCGGCTTGGCGGACCGGGAAGGCGACGGGGACGGCGAGTGCGTGGGGCTCGGGGAGGTGACCGCCACCGGCACCGACGGACGCGGAGCCGCCTGGGCCACCGGGGCCGAAGGGCCCGCCGTCAGCCGGGCCGCGACCAGCGCGGCCACCGCGACGACCGCGACCGCCGCCGAGCCACCGACCACGACCTGCTTGCTCACCGCCCGCCGGGCCCGCCGGGCGCGCCGGCCCGCATGCCCGTGCCGCCCGCGAGCAGCACCGGACGTACCGGATGTACTGGGAGTAGCGGGGGTACCGGAAGTCGCTGTGAT
This sequence comes from Streptomyces sp. NPDC058683, assembly GCF_042716195.1. NCBI lineage: Bacteria > Bacillati > Actinomycetota > Actinomycetes > Kitasatosporales > Streptomycetaceae > Streptomyces > Streptomyces sp. NPDC058683. The sequence continues at coordinate 37,692 of NZ_JBHXSK010000053.1, read as the reverse complement.
GTGGGCGAGCACCCGTGCCGGATCGAGACCGGCCGGCACGGCCACCAGCGGCAGACCGCCCAACAGCCGGTCCATCGGCAACAGCCCCCGCTCCAGGCCCGCGCACTCCCCGCAGTCACGTATGTGACGGGCGAACCGCTTGCGCCACAGGGAACCCGGCGTGCCGTCCCACGGCGCGGCGATCTCGTCCAGCCGGGCACAGCGCGGCTCGGCGCCCAGCCCGCGCACCACACACCGCGCGACCTCCATCTGCTTCTTCATCCGCTGCACCCGCACGGCGGCATGCCGGTCGGACAGCCCCAGCGCACCGGCGAGGTCGGCGCGCTCCAGCTCACCGGTCTCCTCCAGCCACCACAGGGACAGCAGCTCCTGATCGTCCGGATCGAGCCATCGCGTCGCCTCGGCGATCTCCCGGCGCTGCTCGGTCAGGCCCAGCCGCAGGATGGTCAGCCCGGCGAAGTCCAGGTCGGGGTCGGCCAGCACCTCCGCGTCCTCCAGCCGCGCCCTGCGGTCGCGGTCGGTGGCCCGCAGGCTCTCCCGGTTGCGCACCTGCCTGATCGTGATCGCGACCAGCCAGGACCGGAACGCCGACGGATCCCGCAGCTTCGGCAGCCCGCGCACCATGCGCAACAGCGTCTCCTGTACGACGTCGTCGACATCGGCATGACCGTTCAGGGCCCGGCCGACGATGTTGTAGACCAGCGGCAGGCAGTCGGACACCAGCTGCTCCAGGGCCCGCCCGTCACCCGCGCGAGCGGCCGTCACCAGGCCGGGATCGGGCCCCCTCCGGTGGTTCTCGATCATGTGGGTCTGTTCCTCCGCGCAGGGATCCGGCTCTTGGACCGGCCTCGGTACCGGCTGTCGGACCGGCTTGTGATGTGGAGACCCTCCGAGGCACACGGGGACAACAGAAAACCGGCGGGCCGACGTCGAAACCTGTTCGAGTCCGCAATTTATGTTGTACGGCCGCCGCGCACGAGGTCCCCGAGAGGCAGGCACACATCCGGCACCGCCCGAGGAAGGCCCGAGGATGGCACGAGGACGCAGAAGACACGGCGCGAGACCACCGCGACGCCGCTGGTGGTACGCCTCGGCGGTGGCCGCGGCCCTCGCGACGGCGGCCACCGTACTGATCACCTACGGCGCGTGGACACCGTCACCCGGAACCGACACCGCGAGCACACCGGACCGCCGGACGGCCGCAGCCCCCTCCGCACCGCCGGCCACCTCGCCCGCGCCTTCCGCCGGCCACAGCACGTCGCCCTCCCCCTCCACGTCCCCCTCGGCATCCCCGTCCCGCTCGGCCAAGCCGTCGGCCACGACCGCCCGGAAACCGGCCGCCACGCCGGAACAGCAGGCCCCGGCGTCGGCCCCGGCCGGCCGGCGTCTGATCACGGTCGTCAACCGGACCGCGCAGCCGGTCTGGGCGATCGTCACCAACACCGCCGTCTACCCCGCGGGCCGCAGGCTGGCCCCCGGCCAGAGCCTCTCGCTGACCGTGGCCAACAACTGGGGCGGCCGCATCTGGGGCCGTACCGGATGCACCGGCACCGCCGCGGGCCCCTGCGCCTCCGGCGACTGCACCAGCGTCTGCACCGGCCCCAACCCGCCCACCACCCTCGGCGAATTCACCTTCGACGCGTACGCGGGCATGGACTTCTACGACGTCAGCATGGTCGACGGCGCCAACCTGCCCATGTACATCAACATCTCCCACACCACGACCACCGACCCGGTCAGCTCCACAGGCTGCTACCACGGCACCTGCACCACGGAGATCGACTGCCCCAAGGCGATGCAGGCCCTCTCCGGCGGCCAGGAGATCGGCTGCAAGCCGCCGTGCGCGGCGTTCGGCGGCGACACGTACTGCTGCCGCGGCGCCTGGGCGGGCCGCGACAACTGCGTCCCCGCCAAATGGCCCGTCGACTACACCCAGGTCTTCAAACGGGCCGCGCCGTACGCCTACTCCTACGCCTTCGACGACGCGGCGACCATGCCCTGCAAGGGCGCCTGCTACTACCGGGTGACCTTCGGCACGACCTAGCGTTCCGGTCAGAATTCCGGTCAGAATTCCGGTCAGAAGGCGTACGGGTCCCCGGTCGCCAGCACCAGCACCCGCTGCCTGTCGTTCGTACGGTCGTGGTCCACCGCTCCCCCGCCCCACGCCACGTCGACCTCCAGCGTCACCTCCGACGGCCGCGCCTGCAGCCGTACCGGAACCACCAGCTGCTCGCCGGGCAGGTCGACGGCGAGCGGCCCGGTGCCGCACACCACCTCCCGGTCGCCGGAGCGGGCACAGGCGGCCGGCAGCTGCTGCGTGTCCGCCAGCGCCGCCGACCAGCTCAGCCGCACGGTGGCGTCGGACACGGTGTCCGGCCCGAGGTTGCGCGGAGTCACCCGGACCTCCACCAGGTCCCCGCTCATCACGACCGACCCGTGCACCTCGAGATCGGCGTCCCCTGCCCAGGCGGTACCACCCGCCCCGACCACCAGCGCGCCCACCGCCACCGCCCCGACCACCGCAAGCCCGCAACGACGCATCGCCATGTCACCCGTCCCGTCCATCCGTCCATCCCGTCCGTCTCCGGCGTTCATACGGATGTATGCCACCCCTACCCCGTCGCAGGCGCCCTCCAACAGGTGACAGCCGGACGGCATGGCAGGCTGCGAGCATGCTGATCCTCCGCTCCGCCGCGCTGTTCGTCGTCGCCGCCTTCTTCGAGATCGGCGGCGCGTGGCTGGTCTGGCAGGGCGTACGGGAGCACCGGGGCTGGCTCTGGATCGCCGGCGGGATCCTCTCCCTCGGCGCCTACGGCTTCGTCGCCACGTTCCAGCCGGACGCCCACTTCGGCCGCATCCTGGCGGCGTACGGCGGAATCTTCGTCGCGGGCTCGATCCTGTGGGGCGTCGTCGCCGACGGCTACCGCCCGGACCGCTGGGACCTCACCGGCGCGGCGGTCTGCCTGGCGGGCATGGCAGTGATCATGTGGGCGCCGAGGAACGGCGGCTGAGCCTCGCCTAGGCTGGAAGGAGCCGACCGCCCGCCGAGCATCAGGAGCACCGTATGGCCACCGCACCGTCCGCCGCCTCCCGCATCGCCGTCGTCACCGGTGCGAGCAGCGGAATCGGCGCCGCGACCGCCCGACAGCTCGCCGCCGCCGGTTACCGCGTGGTCCTCACCGCCCGCCGCGAGGACCGTATCGAGGCGCTGGCCAAGGAGATCAACGAGTCCGGGCACGAGGCGACCGCCTACCCGCTGGACGTGACGGACCGCGCGGCCGTGGACGAGTTCGCGACCGCCTTCAAGACGATCGCCGTCCTCGTGAACAACGCCGGCGGAGCCCTCGGCGCCGACCCGGTGGCCACCGGCGACCCGGCCGACTGGCGCACGATGTACGAGACGAACGTCATCGGCACCCTCAACCTCACCCAGGCCCTGCTGCCCAGGCTGGAGGCGAGCGGCGACGGCACGGTGGTCGTCGTCTCCTCCACCGCCGGCCACGGCACCTACGAGGGCGGCGCCGGCTATGTCGCCGCCAAGCACGGCGCCCACGTCCTCGCCGAGACACTCCGCCTGGAGATCGTCGGCAAGCCGGTCCGGGTCATCGAGATCGCCCCCGGCATGGTCAAGACGGACGAGTTCGCGCTGACCCGCTTCGGCGGCGACGAGGAGAAGGCGGCGAAGGTCTACCAGGGCGTCGCCGAGCCCCTGACGGCCGAGGACGTGGCGGACACGATCACCTGGACGGTGACCCGCCCCAGCCACGTCAACATCGACCTCCTGGTGGTCCGCCCCCGCGCCCAGGCCTCCAACTCCAAGGTCCACCGGGACCTGTGATGCAGGACCCCCCGGAGAACGACCCCGCGGCCGCCCTGGAAAGCGACCTGGACAAGCGCCGCCTGGCACAGGAGACCAGAAACGAACGCCAGGTCTGGTACTTCCTGGCCTACTTCCTCTTCGGCATCCACTTCCTCGCCTTCGTGATGATCTACGCGGTCCATCACGCGAAGTGAGCGCCGGATAACCCACACGGGCGAACCTCATCGATCACCCGATCGCCGCACGAACATCCACCCTAGGCTCGCGCCACACGATCATTCGACGGCCCTCGGCAGGGATGGCACTCCCGGCCGAGGGCCTCGCCAGCATGGAAGTGGAGGCTTCCCGTGGCTGAATGCGAGCCTAACGCGCACCGGTTCATGGACCTCGCGGCGCCTGAGTACGCGTACATGTTCGGGTTCTTGCAGGCGGATGGACACCTGCACCAGGGCGTCGGCCAGAAAGGGCGCCTGACCGTCGAACTAAGCATCAGGGACGTCGACCTGCTCTACCGGTTCAAAAGTCTGACGCCGTACTACAGCAGCGTCACCGAACGCACTCGGTCGACGAACTTCGCGGAGAACCATCACTCTGCAACGTGGACACTGTGCTCCCTCGAGGCCAGGACAAAACTCAATCAACTTGGGCTGCCTTACGGGCGCAAGTCGCAGCAAATCAGCCCACCGAGCGTCGCCTTCTCTCAGCGGGACTACCTTCGGGGGCTCATCGACGCCGACGGGTCGGTGGGCTACACCGGTCCGGGGCTCCCCTTCGTCGCTCTGACCACCTCAAGCACCGCCATCAGCACATTTCTGTGCTCCTATGCGCAGAGCATCACGGGAGTCGAGCGCCTGATCAAGCGCAACGCACGTGACGGGGTCTACAACATCTCCTACGAAAAGGAGGCTGCTCAAGCCCTGGTGACAGACCTGTACTACCCAGGCTGCCTGTCCCTCGGCCGCAAGCAGGTCAAGGCAGACGCACTCGCCTCTTGGCGGCGTCCGCTCGACATGCGAGTCGCGCACTCACGCCCTTGGACGGCACAGGAGGACTTGGTACTGCTTCAGTCCCACGACGTCGTCGCCGTAGCCGACAAACTGGGCCGCACGGAGAGGAGTTGCCGGATGCGCCTCTGGCGGCTCCGGAAGGGTCACCTGCTCACACCGAGTGACCACTGACGATCGGCCGTGGGACCCGACCGCAACGTCTGGGTCCCACAGCCATGTCAGCCCTTCACACACAGGAACTGCTTCAGCTTCGCAACGACCTGAACGAGATCGTGCTGCTGCTCCATCACTTGGTCGATGTTCTTATAGGCACCCGGAATCTCGTCCAGTACGCCAGAGTCCTTACGGCACTCCACTCCCCTTGTCTGCTCCTCCAGGTCCCGTACCGTGAAGTGCCGCTTGGCGGCGTTCCGACTCATCCGCCGACCAGCGCCGTGCGAGGCGGAGTTGAATGCCTTCTCGTTTCCAAGCCCCTTCACAATGTACGAACTGGTGCCCATCGAACCCGGGATGATCCCGAACTCACCAGAGCCGGCGCGGATCGCGCCCTTACGGGTCACCAGCAGGTCCCTGCCCTCGTACCGCTCCTCCGCCACATAGTTGTGATGGCAGGAGATCTCCGGTTCGAAGGCCGGCTTCGCCTTCTTGAACTCCTTGCGGATCACGTCCTTCAGGAGCGCCATCATCAGCGTACGGTTGTACTTCGCGTACTCCTGCGCCCAGAACAGGTCGTTGCGGTACGCCACCATCTGCGGGGTGTCCGCGACGAAGACGGCGAGGTCACGGTCGACCAGGCCCTGGTTGTGCGGAAGCTTCTGGGCCACGCCGATGTGATGCTCGGCGAGTTCCTTGCCGATGTTCCGGGAACCCGAGTGCAGAGTGAGCCAGACACATCCCTCAAAATCGAACAATAGTTCGATATAGTGATTCCCCGAGCCGAGCGTTCCCATCTGCTGATGCGCTCGCCCCTCACGGAACTTGACCGCATCCGCGACCCCGTCGAACCGCCCCCAGAACTCCCCCCACCCGGCCGTCGCCAGCCCGTGGAAGTCCCCCGGCTCGACCGGATCGTCATGCATCCCCCGCCCCACCGGAATCGCCTGCTCGATCTTCGACCGCAGTCGCGACAGATCCCCCGGCAGGTCGTTGGCGGTCAGTGACGTCTTCACCGCCGACATGCCGCAGCCGATGTCGACGCCGACCGCCGCCGGGCACACGGCCCCCTGCATGGCGATGACCGAGCCGACCGTGGCGCCCTTCCCGTAGTGGACGTCCGGCATGACCGCCAGGCCCTTGATCCACGGCAGGGTCGCGACATTGCGCAGCTGCTGGAGCGCCACCTCCTCGACGGCGGCCGGATCGGTCCACATCCGGATCGGCACCTTCGCGCCCGGCATCTCCACGTACGACATGGCTTCCTCATTCCCCCGCGGACAATCAAACAAAAAGGACAAAAGACTTAATGAATGCATAACGCAAATGCGTCGCCAAGGCCACCTAAATCAGACTTGGGACCGGCGTTCACGGCAGTGCGTGCGATACACATTGTCTCCAGGGGACGCCCCGCTGCGGCAAGCGATTAACCAGCGGGGACACTGGAGCAGGACCGAGCGACCCAGTGAACGGAAAGGAGCCTGACCGTGCAGCGGAAGGCGTACGTAACCGGCACCGCCGCCCTCCTCGCGGCCCTGCTGGCCGGCTGCACGAGCGGTTCCAGCGGTGGCGACGACATCAGCGACAAGAACGCGGACACCGGCACCTCCACCGCCGCCGCCCAGCCCGGCAAGTACCGCACCCTCCCGGAGCCCTGCGGCGCGGTCGGCCAGGACACCCTCGACTCGCTGCTCCCGGGCATCGCCCAGATCGCCGACGAGGAGCAGCGCGACAAGGCGTACGCGGGCACGGCCACGCTCACCTACGACACGGACCGCAAGGTCGGCTGCCGCTGGAAGGTCGAGTCCGCCGACGCCACGGACCGGCTGTCCGTCGACTTCGAGCGCGTGGTGTCCTACGACAACGCGGTCAGCGACGACAACGAGGCGCAGACGATCTACACGCAGCGGGAGTCGGCGGCCGGCATCCCCGAGTCCGCGCCCCCGAGCGCCACCGAGTCGGAGTCGCCCTCCGGGCCGGCGTCCGGAACGGCGTCCGGGACGCCGACCCCGTCCCCGTCCTCCTCCGCGCCCACGTCCACGTCCCCCTCGGGATCCGCCGGCACCTCCGCCTCGACGTCCGCCACGGCGTCCACCTCGGCCTCCGCCTCGACCACCCCGGTCGACCTCCAGCCCCGCACCCTCGCCGACCTCGGCGACGAGGCGTATCTCGACGACCAGCTCAGCGGTTCCGGCTCGACGGCCGAACAGCGCACGGTGACTGTGGTGTTCCGCACGTCCAACGTCGTGGTGACCATCGAGTACGAGGAGCAGCCGATGGCCACCGGGACCGTCCCGGACAGCAAGGAACTGCAGGACAGGGCCCAGAATCTGGCCGCCCAGCTGGCCGAGGACCTCAACAGCTGAGCGCCCGGGCACGCCGTGCACACCCCGCCCGCAAAGCCCGCGAACCGAAACCGCACAGCTTCCTCACCGCGTACCGTGGCCCCTCGGACCCGATCCGACCGCAGGAACCCCGAACGTATGAGTGAAGGAACCATGCAGCGAGTAGCAGTCCAGCAAGACGGCCGGCGCGACCGGAACGAGCGGAACGCACAGCGACGGGCAGGGCGCCTGCGCCGCGGCCTCGTCTGTGCGGTCGCCGTCCCCGCCGTGGCGCTGTTCGCGGCGGCCTGCTCCTCAGACTCCGACGACGCCGCGAAGGAGACGGGCGGCGGTTCCAACCCGGCCACCGCCCCCGCCGGCTCCGGCTCCGATGCCGGCACCGCCGCTTCGCCGACCGTCCAGGCGGCCAAGTACCAGAAGCTGCCGAAGCCGTGCGCGGTGCTGTCGAAGAAGACGCTCACCGCACTCGTACCGAAGGGTGCGAAGTCGGGCAAGGAGGGCGCTTCGGACGATGTGGCCACGCGGGGCAGTTGCTCCTGGAGCAGCCTGGACAACAACGGCGTCAAGGGCTCGCAGTTCCGCTGGCTCAACGTCTCCTTCCTCCGCTTCGAGTCGGACGCCAACCGCGGCTCCGGCGAGAAGCAGGCCAAGGCGTACTACGCGAGCCAGTGGCAGGAGGCGCAGTCCGTGACCGGCGCCAAGAACACCAAGTCGGAGCCGGTGACCGGGACCGGTGACCAGGCGACCGTCGTGCACTACGACCTGAAGAAGAAGGAAGGCTCCTTCCGGCAGCAGACGGTCGTGGCCCGGGTCGCGAACGTGGTCGTCACCGTCGACTACAACGGCGCGGGTCTGGCCGGCGAGAAGACCCCGGACGCGGGCACTCTTTCGAAGTCCGCCCAGAAGGCCGCCAAGGAGGCGGTGGCCTCGGTCGCGACGGCCAACGGCTCTGCCGCGACTCCGAGTTCACCTGCGGCGACGACCTCGAAGCCGGCCTCGAAGGAGCCCTCCAAGTCGCCCTCCGCGAGTGCGTCGCCCTCCAAGTCGTCAACCAAGAAGGGCTGACCGGCAACACGCGCGCCGCACTGATGTGCCACCCTGTTGCGCGCAACAACATGCAAGGGGAGGGGAGTACGGGTGGCCGCGCCAATACAGCTGACTCGGATGCACCGCATTCTCATAGGTGTGGTCGTGGCCGGCGCGATGATCATCGCCGGCATCGGCTTCGCCGGTTCGTACGCGGCCGTCCGTGAGCTGGCCATCAAGAAGGGCTTCGGGAACTTCGCCTATGTCTTCCCGATCGGCATCGACGCGGGCATCTGCGTCCTGCTCGCCCTGGACCTGCTGCTGACCTGGATCCGCATCCCCTTCCCGCTGCTGCGGCAGACGGCCTGGCTGCTGACCGTCGCGACGATCGCCTTCAACGGCGCGGCGGCCTGGCCGGACCCGCTGGGCGTGGGCATGCACGCGGTGATCCCGATCCTGTTCGTGGTCTCGGTCGAGGCCGCCCGCCACGCGATCGGCCGGATCGCGGACATCACGGCGGACAAGCACATGGAGGGGGTCCGCCTCACCCGCTGGCTGCTCTCCCCGGTGCCCACGTTCCTGCTCTGGCGCCGGATGAAGCTGTGGGAGCTGCGCTCCTACGACCAGGTCATCAAGCTGGAGCAGGAACGTCTCGTCTACCAGGCGAGACTGCGCTCCCGCTTCGGCCGGGCCTGGCGCCGCAAGGCCCCGGTGGAGTCCCTGATGCCCCTGCGGCTGGCCCGCTACGGCGTCCCCCTGGCCCAGACGGCCCCGGAGGGCCTGGCGGCGGCGGGCATAGACCTGCCGGCGCTCCTGCCGGCCCCCGCACCCGCTCCGGTCGCCGCCGCCGCGCCCGCTCCCGCTGCCGTCCCGCAGCAGGCGGCGCCTGCCGGCGAGCAGCGCCCCGAGCTGGTCCCCGGCCCCGACGCCGGGCAGCGCGCATACGCGCCGGAGTCCGCGCCGGAACCCGACCCGCAGCTGAACCCCTGGCTGCACGCGAGGGACCCTCAGCAGATCGAGTACCACGGCGACTACGACCCGACGTTCGAGCCCCAGTACACCGAGGAGCAGTACGCGGCCTGGCAGGCGCAGCAGCAGTACGAGCAGGAGCAGTACCAGCGGGAGCAGTACCAGCAGCAGCTGGTCCGGCAGCAGCAGCAGTTCCCGCCCGCCCAGTTCGCGGAGGAGCAGTTCCCGCCGGAGCAGCAGCCGCTCCCCGAGGAGTCCGCGTCGGAGACGACCGGCAGCTTTCCGATCCCCTCCGGCCCCGGCCGCACCCGTGAACTCGGCGAGGGCGGTGGCCCCCCGGAGCCGACCGAGGAAGACTTCTACCTGGTCTTCAAGAAGTCGATAGACGGGGGCTACCCCAGTTCGAGCCAGTTCAGGGGCGACGTGGAGGCGACGTACGGCACGACCCTCCCGCAGCGCGAGGCGGAGCGCATGGTCAACCGCTTCACGAACCGTCACACGGCGGAACTGCAGGAGGACCACATCGCGTAGGACGCGCACGGCATGAGCATGAAGAAGGGGCCCTCCGCCGAAGAGGGCCCCTTCTTCGTGCTCATGCCGATGCCGGCTTACTCCCCAAGCAGGACCCGCACCCGCTCCTGCCCCACGGCGAGCAGCAGCGTGGGCAGCCGGGGCCCGGTGTCGCGCCCCACCAGCAGGTGGTAGAGCAGCGCGAAGAACGTCCGCTGGGCCGTCTTGATCTCGGCCGGCAGCTCCTTGGGCGTCGCGTCGGCGGAGAACCCGGCCTGCACCTTGGGCACGCCGTACACGAGGTGCGTCAGCCCGTCCAGGGACCAGTGCTCGGCGAGCCCGTCGAGCAGCAGCCGTACCGACTGCTGGGACGCCTCGTCGAGGGACTTCAGCAGCTCGGCGTCCGGCTCGGCCCGCACGATGGTGCGCTGGTCGGCCGGTACCTGGGTGTTGATCCATGCCTCGGCCTTGTCGTACCGCGGCCGCACCTCGTCCACCGATCCCAGCGGGTTGGCCGGGTCCAGCTCGCTGAGGATCCGCAATGCCTGGTCCTCGTGCCCGGCGGTGATGTCGGCGACCGACGCCAGGGTCCGGTACGGCAGCGGCCGCGGGGTCCGCGGCAGCTCACCGGCGGCCGTGCCCACCGCACGCGCGTGCGCGGCGACGTCGGCGGGCAGCGCGGCGCCCTCGCTCACCTTCGCGTCCAGCTTGTCCCACTCGTCGTAGAGCCGCTGGATCTCCTGGTCGAAGGCGATCTTGAAGGACTGGTTGGGCCGGCGGCGGGCGTAGAGCCAGCGCAGGAGCTGCGGCTCCATGATCTTCAGCGCGTCGGCGGGCGTGGGCACGCCGCCGCGCGAGGACGACATCTTCGCCATCCCGCTGATGCCGACGAACGCGTACATGGGCCCGATGGGCCGCTGCCCGCCGAAGATCCCGACGATCTGCCCGCCCACCTGGAAACTCGACCCCGGCGACGAGTGGTCGACACCGCTCGGCTCGAAGACGACGCCCTCGTACGCCCAGCGCATCGGCCAGTCGACCTTCCAGACCAGCTTGCCCCGGTTGAACTCGCTCAGCCGGACGGTCTCGGTGAAGGCGCACGCGGTGCAGACGTAGGTCAGCTCGGTGGTGTCGTCGTCGTAGGACGTGACGGTGGTCAGGTCCTTCCCGCAGTCGCCGCAGTACGGCTTGTAGGGGAAGTATCCGGCGGAGCCCGCGGAACCGTCGTCCTCGCTCGCCGCGCCCGAGCCCTCCTCCGCCTCCAGCTCGGCCTCGTCGACGGCCTTCTGCTGCTGCTTCTTCGCAGGGGCCTTCTTGGTCCGGTACTGGTCGAGGATCGCGTCGATGTCCCCGCGGTGCTTCATGGCGTGCAGGATCTGCTCCCGGTACACCCCGGAGGTGTACTGGGCGGTCTGGCTGATCCCGTCGAACTCCACGCCCAGCTCGGCCAGCGACTCGGTCATCGCGGCCTTGAAGTGCTCGGCCCAGTTCGGGTACGCGGAGCCCTTCGGGGCGGGGACGGAGGTGAGCGGCTTGCCGATGTGCTCCGCCCAGGACTCGTCGACCCCGGCGACACCGGCCGGCACCTTGCGGTAGCGGTCGTAGTCGTCCCAGGAGATCAGGTGCCGGACCTGGTGCCCGCGCCGCCGGACCTCGTCCGCGACCAGGTGCGGGGTCATGACCTCCCGCAGGTTCCCCAGGTGGATGGGGCCGGACGGGGAGAGCCCGGACGCGACGACGACCGGTTTGCCCGGGGCCCGACGCTCCGACTCCTCGATGACCTCATCCGCGAAACGGGAGACCCAGTCGGTGGTCTCGGTGCTCTGAGCCACGATCGGCACGTCCTTCTTTCTGACATGGGACAGCCGGTACGGTCGCACGGCTGACCGCTCCATTGTCCCAGGCCCTACGGCATCCACGAAAACGCCTTTACACAAGCGCGCCCCACAGGCGGCGCAACCGCCGTCTGGCGGCGCAGCCGCCTTTTGGGGGCGCGGGGCTGTACCGATCTGCGGCTCCGCCGCGCGAGCGCGACCAGCAGGCGGCGCAACCACCTTCTGGCGGCGCAGCCGCCTCTTGGGGGCGCGGGGCTGTATCGATATGCGGCTCCGCCGCGCGGGCGCGACCAGCCCCCACCGCGCCGCACCCGGCCACCCGCCACGCACCCCCCGAGCTCCTAGCCGCAAAAACCCCTTTACCCCCCGTGAAATACTGGTCCCGTCCACCCGCACCCACGAGGAGAACGGCTCCCACCCCATGGCCTCGGTCACGTCGCTCACCGATCTCGTCAATCAGCGTCTCGCGGACGCCCTCTCGGCAACCCTGCCGGAGGCCCCCGTCGACCCGCTGCTGCGACGCAGCGACCGGGCCGACTTCCAGGCGAACGGCATCCTCGCCGCCGCCAAGAAGGCCAAGGCCAACCCCCGGGAGCTGGCGACGCAGGCCGTCTCCCACATCGTCACCGGCGCGGACCTGATCCAGGACGTCGAGGTCTCCGGCCCCGGCTTCCTCAACATCACCCTCTCCGACAGGGCGATCACCGAGAACCTGACCGCGCGGTACGCGGACGGCGACCGGCTCGGCGTACCCCCCAAGGCGCACCCGGGCCTCACGGTCATCGACTACGCCCAGCCGAACGTCGCCAAGGAGATGCACGTCGGCCACCTGCGGTCCGCGGTGATCGGCGACGCCCTGCGCGGCATGCTCGACTTCACCGGCGAGCGGACGATCGGCCGGCACCACATCGGCGACTGGGGCACCCAGTTCGGCATGCTCATCCAGTACCTGATCGAGAACCCGGACGAGCTGTCCCCGGAGACCGACACGGACGGCGAGGAGGCCATGTCGAACCTGAACCGGGTCTACAAGGCGTCCCGGGCGGTCTTCGACGCGGACGAGAACTTCAAGGAGCGGGCCCGGAAGCGGGTGGTCGCCCTCCAGTCCGGCGACAAGGAGACCCTCGACCTGTGGCAGCGGTTCGTGGACGAGTCGAAGGTCTACTTCTACTCGGTCTTCGAGAAGCTCGACATGGAGATCCGCGACGACGAGATCGTCGGCGAGTCGGCGTACAACGACGGCATGCCCGAGACCGCCCGCCTCCTGGAGGAGATGGGGGTCGCGGTCCGCTCCGAGGGCGCGCTCGTGGTCTTCTTCGACGACATCCGGGGCAAGGACGACCAGCCGGTCCCGCTGATCGTGCAGAAGGCGGACGGCGGCTTCGGCTACGCGGCCTCGGACCTGACGGCGATCCGCAACCGGGTCACCGGCCTGCACGCCACCTCGCTGCTCTACGTCGTGGACGTGCGTCAGTCGCTGCACTTCAAGATGGTCTTCGAGGCGGCACGGCGGGCCGGCTGGCTCACCGACGACGTCACCGCGCACAACATGGGCTACGGCACGGTGCTGGGCGCGGACGGCAAGCCGTTCAAGACGCGTGAGGGCGAGACCGTACGGCTGGAGGACCTGCTGGACGAGGCGGTGCAGCGGGCCGCCGGGGTCGTCCGGGAGAAGGCGCAGGACCTCACCGAGGCGGAGATCCAGGAGCGGGCCCAGCAGGTCGGCATCGGTGCCGTGAAGTACGCGGACCTGTCGACGTCGCCCAGCCGGGACTACAAGTTCGACCTGGACCAGATGGTCTCGCTGAACGGCGACACGTCCGTCTACCTCCAGTACGCGTACGCCCGTATCCAGTCGATCCTCCGCAAGGCGGGGGACGTCCGGCCCGCCGCGCACCCGGAGCTGGAACTGCACGCGGCGGAGCGGGCGCTGGGCCTGCACCTGGACGCGTTCGGCGACACGGTCTTCGAGGCCGCGGCCGAGTACGCCCCGCACAAGCTGGCCGCTTACCTGTACCAACTGGCGTCGCTGTACACGTCGTTCTACGACAAGTGCCCGGTGCTGAAGGCCGACACCCCGGCCCAGGTGGAGAACCGTCTCCTCCTGTGCGACCTGACGGCCCGCACCCTCCACCAGGGCATGGCCCTGCTGGGCATCCGGACGCCCGAGCGGCTCTGATCCGACGACGACGGACGGGCCGTCCCCTCCCGAGGGGGCGGCCCGTTCGCGTGCGCGGGATCGGCAGCCGGTGTTGTCGAAGCCCCGGAACGCGGCCCTGGTCGCGGGTCCGGCGACGTCCACCGGGCGAAGGTTGACCGGAACACTTCATGTGGGCGCCAACGTCGTTGTCAGTGGCCGCCCTTACAGTCTGTGGCATGGCGACTCTTCCCAACCCGCTGCCCAAGCTGGCGACCGACCCGAGCGGTCGTTCCCTGGGGCTCCAACTCCCGCCCGGCACGCTGCTGGACGAGACCCTCGACGGCCCGTGGCACCAGCCGTTGCTGTGGTACGCGGGACAGCCCGCCGGTCCCGGCACCTGGACGGCGCTGGGCGCCCCGGCCGGCCGCGCGGGGCTGCTGCCGGTGCTCATCGACGTGTCCGAGGTCGACGACTGGGACTTCGCGCCCGAGGAGACGTCGTACCCCGGGGACCACGACGCCGACGAGGTGCTGGAGGACTACTGGGAGGAGGACCCGCCGGACGGCGAGGAGTGGCCGGGGCTCGCCCTCGCCCCGACGCTGGTCGCCGACCCGGACGCACGGGCCGCCGATGTCGCCGACGCGCTGAGCCAGGGACGGCCCTGGCTGAAGGAGCCGCACCTGGCGCTGGTGTCGGCCCGGCGCAGCGCGGACATACCGGCGGCCATCGGCTGGAGCGGGCCGGTGCACTACGAGGAGGACGTGGCCCGGCTGTGCGCGGTGCTGCGCTCCTGGGAGGACCGCTTCGGGATCCGGGTGGTGGCCCTCGGCCTGGACCATCTCGCCGTCTCCGTGGCCGCCCCGCCCGCCGACCTCGACGAGGCGGAGGCGGTGGCCGCCGAGCACTTCGCGTTCTGCCCGTACAGCGTGCTGCCCGGCGCCGATGACACCCTGTCGTCGTACGCCGAGCAGCTGGTCGGCGAGCGGCTGTGGCACTTCTGGTGGGACTGACCGGGAGGGACTGATCCGGTGGGACTGCCCGGTGGGACTGACCCGCCTCAGCCGTTGAGCCCGGCGGCCAGCCTGCGCAGCCCCTCCCCGATCTCCTCCGGCGTCTGGGTCACGAAGCACAGCCGCAGGGTGGAGCGGTCGGGGTCGGCGGCGTAGAAGGGCTCACCGGGGACGTAGGCCACGTCGTGCTCCACCACCCGGCGGAGCAGGGCGGTGGTGTCGTACGGCTCCGGGAGCCGGGCCCAGAGGAACATGCCGCCCTCGGGCCGGTTCCAGGTGGAGCCGGCCGGCAGGGCGTCGGCGAGGCCGGCCAGCATGGCGTCCCGGCGTGCGCCGTACACGGCACGCACGGTGGCGACATGGCCGTCCAGGACGTCCAGGTACCGGGCGGCCGCGAGCTGGTTGAGGGTCGGGGTGTGCAGGTCCGCCGCCTGCTTGGCCACCGCGCAGGCGCGGCGCAGTGCGCCGGGGGCGCGGAGCCAGCCGAGGCGCAGGCCGGGGGCCATCACCTTGGAGAAGGAGCCGAGCAGGACCACCCGGTCCGCGGCGCCGGGGAAGGACGCGATCCAGGGGACGCGGTCGCCGTCGTAGCGGAGTTCGCCGTAGGGGTCGTCCTCGACGATCCACAGGCCGTGCCGGGCGGCGGTCGTGGCGAGGGCGGCGCGGCGGGCGGCGGGCATGGTGCGGCCGGTGGGGTTCTGGAAGGTCGGGACGAGGTAGAGGAGTTTGGGCCGCTCGGCGCGGATCAGTTCCTCCAGGGCGGCCGGGTCGACGCCGTCCGCGTCGCCCGGGACGGGCAGGATCCGGGCGCCGGCCAGCCCGAAGACCTGAAGTGCCGCCAGATAGCAGGGGCTTTCGACAAGGACCGTGTCGCCGGGGTCTATCAGTGCGCTCGCCAGGAGGGAGAGGGCCTGCTGGGAGCCGGTGGTGACGAGCAGGTCGTCGGGGTCGGTGGGCAGGCCCTGTGCGGTGACGCGTGCCGCCAGCCCGGATCTCAGGGCCGGCTCGCCCTCCGTCGTCGAGTACTGCAACGCCCGTTCCGGCGACTCCTCCAGCACCGTCCGGAAGGCGGCCGAGATGCCTTCCCGGTCGAAGAGTTCGGGGGCCGGCAGCCCGCCCGCGAAGTTGATCACCTCGGGGCGTGCGGTCACCGCGAGGATCTCCCGCACCGGCGAACCGCCGACGGTACGGGCCCGGGCCGCGAGCGGCGGCAGGGCGGCTGGGGCACTGGTGACGGTCATGGACGGCTCCTCGGGCTGATCCTCGTCTTGGCGGGAGCCTAGAGAGGTGGATGCCGTCTACACCCGTAATTCCGCGATATGGACGAACGGCGCCGGGCACCGGATCCGGGTGCGCGGGCGTCCCGTCCCGCCGTCCCAGGGAGTGGGATCCGTGCAGGTCGGAGGCGTGGACCGGGTTCACCCGTCCCGAATCACCGGTGAGGTCTGGCGGTCCGGGCCCGCCACCCCACAGGCTGAGGGCACACCGAGATCGCCGACCATGCCGAGCACCGCCGAGCACGCCGCCGACGTCAAGGGAGCCCCCGCATGTCCGCCACGCGCCCCACCCCGGCCGCCGGCCGCCGCCGTCTCCTGGCGGCGGCCGCCCTGGCGCTGGTCGCCGCGACCGCCCTCGGCGGCTGCCGGGACGGCGAGGGCGTACGCGACGAGGGCCCCTCCGCCGCGTCCCTGTCTCACCCCGCCGACGACGCGGTCCGCCAGGCCTCGCCGCCCAGCGGGAACTCGTAGGCGGGCCGCCCGTTGTTCCCGCTGGTGCGGAACGGCCGCCCCTTGTCGTCGATCCGCAGCGTCCCGTGCCGCGACCCGCTGGACCAGGACAGCTCCAGGTACCAGCCCACGTAGTACGCCGAGGCGTCGGCCCTGATGTAGAACACCTCGGGGTCCGACTCGCTCACCTTGAACGGGAAGTCCCGGTGCCCCGCCTCCGGCACCACCGCCGGCCGCATCGCGTCCAGGGCGACGGTGAAGGAGCGGGTGGGCACGTTCCCGCCGCAGCCGACGCCCGGATATCCCATCGCGTAGTCGTTCCAGGCGAGCGGCGAACTCCGCTCCGCCGTACGGACCGTGAGCCCCTCCAGCACCACGGACCCGGTGCCGCTGCCCTGCACGGTCAGCGTGACGTACTGCTCCCCCGAGGAGACCGCCTGGTGCGCGGTCACCCACGCGGTCGCGTCGGACTCCAGCGGCGGCGGCGCCACGTCGTCCGGGGCCCGCTCGATCAGGTAGCGCTGGGAGCAGGGGCTTTCCCAGCTGTAGGGCTGGGTGTTGACGGTGAGCGGGGGCGCGGCCGTGCTGTCGTCCGCGGTGGGCGAGGAGCCGGCCGTGGCGGTGTCCTCGGCCGGACCCGCGGCCGGCGCCGAGGACGACGCGGAGGGGGTCTTCGAGGCGGCGGACGAACCGGCCGTCGGCGCCGTCGGGGAGCGGTGCGTGCGGTGCGGAGTGGCGCCGGCCGCGGCGGTGGCGCCCGCGGGCCCCGCGCTCTTGTCGTCCGTCCCGCCGGAGGGCAGCTGTACGGCGGCCAGAACAGCGCCGAACAGGGCGACGACCGCGATCCCCGCGAGGAGCGCGGGCCGCGGAACCCGGCGGCCACGCACAGCGGCACCCGGCCCGACCACCACCTCCGGCACCGGCATCGGATCCGACTCCGACTCCGGCACCCGCTCCGGCTCCGGCTCCGGCTCCGCTGTTACGACTGCCTCGGCCGGCTTCTCCGGCTTCTCCGGCTTCTCCGGCGCGTCCGGCTTCCGCCCCCGCACCGCATCCGCCAGCACCCACTGCCGATGCAGCTCGACGAGTTCCTCGGGGCCGGCCTTGCAGAGCCGGGCGAGGCGTTCCACGGGGGCGTAGTCCGCCGGTACGGCGTCCCCGTTGCAGTAGCGGTGCAGGGTCGAGGTGCTCATGTGCAGCCGCTTGGCGAGCGTGCCGTAACTCAGTCCCGAGCGGTCCTTCAGCTCCCGCAGCAACTCCGCGAAGCCGCTTCCCGCAGCGCCGTCCGACACGGTTCCTCCGTCCCCCCACATCCCGTTCCCGCGTTCCAGGGAAGGGATGTTCTCCCAGGTCAAAGCCGGTGTGGCCGTTCCAGCGTCCCTGATCGTCCGGCAACTGTGGCGGACGGGACGGAGTGGCCCACAGGCTGTGGCCATCCAAGCACGCCGTCACTCGAAAGAGGATTCGCCATGCGCACCGCCCGCCGTGTCCGCCTGCTCGCCGCCACCGGCGCCGCCGTCGCCGCCCTCGCCCTCACGGCTTGCGAGAACGGAACGGGCACACGAGACGAGGGAGGGTCCCGGTCGACGACGACCGCGTCCACGCCGACGGCAGCGACGCCGAAGCCCTCGGAAACCGCCGACGGCGGCACGGGCACCGGCTCCAGCACCGGCACCGGCACCGGCACCGGCACCGGCAAGTCGACGTCCGCGCCCGTGAGCGACACGGCCACGAAGGCGCCGAGCGGCGGGGGCGGGGGCGAGGGCGGCGGCAAGTCCGCCACCGTCCTCTGCAACGGCTCCAACAGCACCGTCACCGTCCAGCCGCTCGCCCGCCCGCTGAACCACATGCTGATCACGGTGAAGAACACCGGCAGCAGGACCTGCTACCTGACCTACTACCCCGTGCTCCGCTTCGACGAGATGCAGTGGGTGCCGCAGCCCGCCGAGGAGACCCACCCGCAGGCGGTCACCACCCTCGCCCCGGGCGAGTCCGGGTACGCGGGCGTGCTGCTGTCCGCGGCCGACGGCAGCGGCGACGGCGGTACGACCGGCCGCAAGCTGGTCGTCGCCTTCCAGGGCATGTCCCCGAACAGCAGCGGCGGCGCCTCGGCGACACCGTCGCTGCCGGCGAAGGGCATGTACTACGACAGCTCGCTGCGGGTCACGTACTGGCAGCAGGACCGGGACGACGCCCTCAACTGGTGAGCCGGTGGCCCAAGTCGTCTCATGAAAGTGCCCGCTGTGAGATCTCACAGCGGGCATCGCCCTTGCCCCCCTGCCCGTCGGGCTCAGTCGAGCATCCGGGCGGCCTCGACCGCCCAGTAGGTGAGGATGTTCTGTGCGCCGGCCCGCTTGATGCCGGTCAGGGTCTCCAGGATGGCCCGGTCGCGGTCGATCCAGCCCTTCTCGGCGGCGGCCTCGATCATCGAGTACTCGCCGGAGATCTGGTAGGCGGCGACCGGTACGTCCACGGCGTCGGCGACCCGGGCGAGGATGTCCAGGTAGGGCCCGGCCGGCTTGACCATCACCATGTCGGCCCCCTCCTCCAGGTCCAGGGCCAGCTCCCGCATGGACTCCCGCGCGTTGGCCGGGTCCTGCTGGTAGGTCTTCCGGTCCCCCTTCAGCGAGGACCCGACGGCCTCCCGGAAGGGCCCGTAGAAGGCGGAGGCGTACTTGGCGGTGTAGGCGAGGACGGCGACGTCCTCCCGCCCGATCTGGTCGAGGGCGTCACGGACGACGCCGATCTGCCCGTCCATCATCCCGCTGGGCCCGACGACATGGGCGCCCGCGTCGGCCTGCACCTGGGCCATCTCGGCGTACCGCTCCAGGGTGGCGTCGTTGTCGACGCGCCCCTCGGCGTCCAGCACCCCGCAGTGCCCGTGGTCGGTGGTCTCGTCGAGACAGAGGTCGGACATCACGAGCAGCTCGTCGCCGACCTCGGCCCGCACGTCCCGCAGGGCGACCTGGAGAATCCCGTCCGGGTCGGTGCCGGGCGTCCCGAGGGCGTCCTTCTTGTCCTCCTCCGGCACCCCGAACAGCATGATCCCGGAGATCCCCGCCTCGACGGCCTCCAGGGCCGCCTTCTTCAGGGTGTCCCGGGTGTGCTGCACGACGCCGGGCATCGCGGCGATCGGCACCGGTTCGGCGACGCCCTCGCGCACGAACGCCGGGAGGATGAAGTCCGCGGGATGCAGCCGGGTCTCGGCGACCATGCGCCGCATGACGGGGGTGGTCCGCAGCCGACGCGGCCGCGTACCGGGAAAGGAGCCGTACTTCGTCATGCCGCCTACGCTACGCCCGTCACCTGAGCGCACTTGCCGACGTGGCGTCGGCACTCCGGCAGCCGCCGACGGAGGTCACCGACCCGACAGCGACGCGCCCCGACAGGGGCGCGGGGAACTGCGCGACAAGCCCCCACCGGGCCCGCAGTTCCCCACCCACCCGCAAAAAGAAGGGGGTCCAGGGGGCGCAGCCCCCAGACCCCCCGCGGCTCACCTCACGTAGTGCTGCGCCGCCGCCGAGCCCCCGGCCGCCGCTCACTCGGCCGCGTCACCGGATCCCCGGCCTCCAGCGCACTCGCACGCCTCCGCAGCCCGAACTCCGCCAGCGCCTCCGCCAGCTTCCCGGCCGACGGCTCCGGAGCCATCACGTCCACCCTCAGCCCGTGCTCCTCGGCCGTCTTGGCCGTGGCCGGACCGATGCACGCGATGACCGTCACGTTGTGCGGCTTCCCGGCGATACCCACGAGGTTCCGCACGGTCGACGACGACGTGAAGAGCACCGCGTCGAAGCCGCCGCCCTTGATCGCCTCCCGGGTGTCGGCCGGCGGCGGCGACGCCCGCACGGTCCGGTAGGCCGTGACGTCGTCCACCTCCCAGCCCAGCTCGATCAGCCCGGCGACCAGCGTCTCCGTGGCGATGTCGGCGCGCGGCAGGAACACCCGGTCGATCGGGTCGAAGACCGGGTCGTAGGGCGGCCAGTCCTCAAGGAGTCCGGCGGCCGACTGCTCACCGCTCGGTACCAGGTCCGGCTTCACGCCGAAGGCGACCAGCGCCTTCGCGGTCTGTTCGCCGACCGCCGCGACCTTGATGCCCGCGAAGGCACGCGCGTCGAGCCCGTACTCCTCGAACTTCTCCCGTACGGCCTTGACCGCGTTGACCGAGGTGAAGGCGATCCACTCGTACCGTCCGGTGACCAGGCCCTTGACCGCGCGCTCCATCTGCTGGGGCGTGCGCGGCGGCTCGACGGCGATCGTCGGCACTTCGTGCGGCACGGCGCCGTACGACCGCAGCTGGTCGGAGAGGGTCGCAGCCTGCTCCTTCGTCCGCGGCACGAGTACCTTCCAGCCGAACAGCGGCTTGGACTCGAACCACGACAACTGGTCGCGCTGCGCGGCGGACGACCGCTCACCGACCACGGCTATCACCTGCCGGCCGCCCTCCGGGGAGGGCAGCACCTTCGCCTGCTTCAGGGTCTGGGCGACGGTGCCGAGGGTGGCGCTCCAGGTCCGCTGCCGGGTGGTGGTACCGGCGACCGTGACCGTCATCGGGGTGTCCGGCTTGCGGCCGGCGGCGACCAGTTCCCCGGCGGCCGCGGCCACCGAGTCGAGGGTCGCCGACACCACGACCGTGCCGTCCGAGGCACCGACCTCGGCCCAGCACCGGTCGGAGGCCGTACGGGCGTCCACGAAGCGGACGTCCGCGCCCTGGGCGTCCCGCAGCGGCACACCGGCGTACGCGGGTACGCCGACCGCCGTGGCGACACCGGGCACGACCTCGAAGGGCACACCGGCGGCGGCGCAGGCGAGCATTTCCTCGGTCGCGTACGTATCAAGTCCCGGGTCCCCGGACACCGCACGGACGACCCGCCTGCCGCCTCGTGCGGCCTCCATGACAAGATGAGCGGCATCCCGCGCGGGCGGGAGCGCAGCGGTTGTTGACGCTCCGTCAACAACCGTCAGTTGAGGCGTGCCTGTGCCCTGATACGGGTCCGACGAGGAACCCGGATTCATGGGTACGACGGAGACGCCCTGCCTGGCGTGGGCCCTGATCACGTCGAGCACGTCGTGCTCGGCGACCAGGACGTCCGCGCTGGACAGTGCCTCCACGGCACGCAAGGTCAGCAGCCCCGGATCCCCGGGTCCGGCACCCAGGAAGGTGACGTGCCCGTGTTCAAGGCCGGCGGGAAGGTTGGTGGGGCTCACTGTGCTCGCTCCCCCATCAGACCGGCCGCGCCCTGGGCAAGCATCTCGGTAGCGAGTTCGCGACCGAGCGCCGTCGCCTGGTCGTTTGTCTCGGGCACGGGACCGGTGGTGGACAACTGCACCATCCGTGTGCCGTCGGTCGTGCCGACGACGCCACGCAGGCGCATTTCCTTGACAATCTGCCCGTCGGCCAGCAGGTCGGCAAGCGCGCCCACAGGGGCGGAGCAGCCGGCCTCCAGGGCGGCGAGCAGTGATCGCTCGGCGGTCACGGCGGCCCGCGTGAACGGGTCGTCGAGTTCCCCGAGCGCGGCGATCAGCGACGCGTTGTCCGCGGCGCATTCGACCGCCAGTGCCCCCTGGCCGGGGGCGGGCAGAACCGTGTCGACCGACAGGAAGTCGGTCACCTCGTCGATGCGGCCGATGCGGCTGAGTCCCGCCGCGGCCAGCACCACGGCATCGAGCTCGCCGTCGTGTACGTATCCGATCCGCGTGTCGACGTTCCCGCGGACCGGGACGGTCTCGACGTCCAGCCCGTGGGTGCGTGCGTACGCGTTCAGCTGCGCCATCCGGCGCGGCGAACCGGTGCCGATGCGCGCACCGCGCGGCAGGTCGGTGAACTTCAGCGCGTCCCGGGCGACGATCACGTCACGCGGGTCCTCGCGTACCGGTACGGCGGCCAGGACCAGGTCCTCGGGCTGCGTGGTCGGGAGGTCCTTGAGCGAGTGAACCGCGAAGTCGACCTCGCCGCGCAGCAGCGCGTCCCGCAGGGCGGTCACGAAGACACCCGTGCCGCCGATCTGTGCGAGGTGCTCGCGGGAGGTGTCGCCGTAAGTGGTGATCTCGACGAGCTCGACGGGCCGTCCGGTCACCTGGCTCACGGCTTCCGCCACTCGCCCGGACTGGGCCAGGGCGAGTCTGGATCGCCTGGTCCCCAATCGCAGTGGGTTGTCACTCATTCCGGTCGGTCCTTCTTGTCTGTGCTGTCCACGGCCCGGGAGACGGCAGCCACCGTCTCGGGGTCGAGGTCGAACAGGGTCCGCAGCGCGTCCGCGTACCCGGCGCCGCCGGGCTCCGCCGCCAGCTGCTTGACCCGTACCGTCGGCGCGTGCAGGAGCTTGTCGACGACCCGGTGCACGGCCTGCCGGATCTCCCCGCGCTGCCGTTCGTCCAGGTCGGGCAGGCGCCCGTCGAGCCGCGCGATCTCACCGGCCACCACGTCGGCGGCCATGGTGCGCAGGGCGACCACGGTCGGCGTGATGTGCGCGGCCCGCTGCGCCGCCCCGAAGGCGGCCACCTCGTCGGCGACGATCCGTCGTACCTGGTCCACGTCGGCCGCCATGGGGGCGTCCGCGGACGCCTCCGCCAGCGACTCGATGTCCACCAGCCGCACCCCGGCCAGCCGGTGCGCGGCCGCGTCGATGTCGCGGGGCATGGCGAGGTCGAGGAGGAAGAGCGCGGGGGCGGGCCGGGCGAAACCGGCGACCGGCTCGGGCCTGCGCAGCTCGGGGATGCGCCCCACCCGGGCGGAGGCCGCGGCGAGCGCGCCGATCAGCTCCGCCTCGGCCTCGGGCGTACGGCGCCCGGCCTCCCGGATGTCGACGGTGCCGTTGTCCACCCACGCCGCGTGCTGCTCCAGCTCGGCGGCGGCCATCCCGGCGACGGCGGCCTCGCCCATCACGGAGAAACCGCTCTGCTCGGCCGTGAGGTCGAGCGGGCAGTTCTCGTCGGCGCCGAGGCCGGCGGCGGCCGGCTTCGGGGCGCCCTGCGCCGGACGGTCGTCCTCGATCTCGGCGACCGGCTCACCGGTCCGCCCCTCGACCGCCGCGGCCACCGCCTCGGCCGTCAGCACCAGCCCGGTGGCCCCGGTGCAGGAGACGGCGACGTCGGCACGTGTCAGCTCGACCGGCACCGAGTCCATCGGTACCGCGCGGGCCACCACGTCCGTGTCGTCGCTGTCGTTCAGGATCTGAGCGAGGCGCTCGGCGCGGTCGTACGTCCGGTTCGCCACGACGATCTCCGCGACGCCCGCCCGGGCCAGTGTCGCGGCGGCCAGCGAGGACATCGAGCCGGCGCCGATGACCAGCGCCTTCTTGCCCTTGGCCCAGACCTCGACGTCGGTACCGGCGGCGAGCTGTTCCAGGCCGAAGGTGACCACGGACTGTCCGGCCCGGTCGATCCCGGTCTCGGAGTGGGCGCGTTTGCCGACTCTCAGCCCCTGCTGGAACAGGTCGTTCATCAGCCGGCCGGCGCTGTGCAGCTCCTGCGCCTGGGCGAGCGAGTCCTTGATCTGCCCGAGGATCTGCCCCTCGCCCACGACCATCGAGTCCAGCCCGCAGGCCACCGAGAACAGATGGTGGACGGCCCGGTCCTCGTAGTGCACGTAGAGATAAGGGGTGAGCTCGTCGAGGCCGACCCCGCTGTGCTGGGCGAGCAGCGTGGACAGCTCGGCGACTCCGGCGTGGAACTTGTCCACGTCGGCGTAGAGCTCGATGCGGTTGCAGGTGGCGAGCACCGCGGCCTCGCCGGCCGGTTCGGCGGCGACCGTGTCCTGGACCAGCTTGACCTGGGCGTCCGTGGCGAGCGCGGCCCGTTCCAGGACGCTGACCGGGGCGCTGCGGTGGCTCAGCCCGACGACGAGGACACTCATGCCGGCATCACGGCGGGTACGTCCCCGTCGGGTCCCTGCTCGGTGGACTCCTGGTGGGCGGCGACGGGCGCAACCGTGTTCTCGTGCTCCTCGCCGGCCTTGCGCTGCTCGTGGAAGGCGAGGATCTGCAGCTCGATGGAGAGGTCGACCTTGCGCACGTCGACGCCGTCCGGGACGGTCAGCACGGTGGGCGCGAAGTTCAGGATGGAGGTCACTCCGGCGGCCACGAGCCGGTCACAGACCTGCTGGGCGGCACCGGCGGGCGTGGCGATGACCCCGATCGACACACCGTTGTCGGTGATGATCTTCTCCAGGTCGTCCGTGTGCTGCACCGGAATGCCCGCGACCGGCTTTCCGGCCATCGCCGGGTCGGCGTCGATCAGGGCCGCGACCCGGAAGCCGCGGGAGGCGAAGCCGCCGTAGTTGGCGAGAGCGGCGCCGAGGTTACCGATACCGACGATCACGACCGGCCAGTCCTGGGTCAGGCCCAGCTCACGGGAGATCTGGTAGACGAGGTACTCGACGTCGTAGCCGACACCGCGCGTTCCGTACGAGCCCAGGTAGGAGAAGTCCTTGCGCAGCTTCGCGGAGTTGACCCCCGCGGCGGCCGCCAGTTCCTCGGAGGAGACCGTGGGGACCGAGCGCTCCGACAGTGCGGTCAGCGCCCGGAGGTAGAGCGGAAGCCTGGCGACGGTGGCCTCGGGGATCCCTCGGCTGCGGGTCGCCGGTCGGTGAGTTCGGCCAGTTGCCACGGTGCTCCTGCGGGTAGAGCGGGGCTGCGGACGGTCACACGTTCCCAGACCGCCCCGTCGACAGCAGGCTATGTCTTTGTGAACGCGTGCACAAAGATGGTGTCCGATTTGCCCGGCCAACGTGACCGGGGTCACGCACCCCCGGCGCGGTCGCGGGGGACCGGCGCACATGCGCTCGCGCTCCATCTCGGATGGGGGCAAAACAGTACACACTCCTCACGAATCCCGCCCCCGAGACCAAGCCGCCGTCGATCCTAAGCGACTTTCCGGCCCGTTTGGACTAGTCAGTCAGTGCCTTGCGGAGGCGCTCTTCGTTCACACGCCAGAAGGTGTGCTGTTCACCGTCGACGAGTACGACCGGAATCTGCTCCCAGTACAGATCGTGCAGTTGCGAATCCTGGGTGATGTCCTTCCCTTCCCAGTCCACCCCCAGCTCGCCGCACACCTTCTCGACCACGACCTGTGCGTCATCGCACAAATGACAACCCGGCTTACGGATCAGAGTGACCAAACGCGCACGAGACGCAGGCGCCTTGCGGCCGAAGAGAGGACTCATGCGGTCCATTCTCCCGCCCTGCCGCGCCCTGTTCGACACGTTGTTTAACGGACCGGTCGCGGAGAGTTCACACCCATCCAACTCCCGCGACTCCGGGACCACCGAACAAACTGGCTATGCTCACGACATGGCCGCTCTCGGATGGCTCACTCCCCGTAGGCGCTCCGCCACGGCGCGGAGCGTGTTGGCAGGCGAGGCCTCGGCGGAGGCCGCGCGCAAGAGCCAGGAAGCCCTGGCCGCGGACGCGTCGGCCCCGGCCGACGGCGCCCTGGCCAAGGACGCCGGAGAACCGGACTTCCCGGTGCTCGGCGACACCAAGGCCGCCGCGTTCTTCGACCTCGACAACACGGTCATGCAGGGCGCCGCGATCTTCCACTTCGGCCGGGGCCTGTACAAGCGGAAGTTCTTCGAGACCCGCGACCTGGCGAAGTTCGCCTGGCAGCAGGCGTGGTTCCGGCTGGCCGGCGTCGAGGACCCGCAGCACATCCAGGACGCGCGGGACTCCGCCCTCTCCATCGTCAAGGGCCACCGGGTCGCCGAACTCCAGACCATCGGCGAGGAGATCTACGACGAGTACATGGCCGAGCGCATCTGGCCCGGCACCCGCGCCCTCGCCCAGGCCCACCTGGACGCGGGCCAGAAGGTGTGGCTCGTCACAGCGGCGCCGGTGGAGATCGCCGGCGTGATCGCCCGCCGCCTGGGCCTGACGGGAGCACTCGGCACGGTCGCCGAGTCGGTCAACGGCATCTACACGGGCAAGCTGGTCGGCGAGCCCCTGCACGGTCCGGCGAAGGCCGAGGCGGTACGCGCCCTGGCCGCCGCCGAGGGCCTGGACCTCTCCCGCTGCGCCGCCTACAGCGACTCCCACAACGACATCCCGATGCTGTCCCTGGTCGGCCACCCGTACGCCATCAACCCGGACACGAAGCTGCGCAAGCACGCGCGGGAGATGGACTGGCGCCTGCGCGACTACCGCACGGGGCGCAAGGCGGCGAAGGTGGGCATCCCGGCGGCGGCCGGGGTAGGAGCGGTGGCCGGTGGCACGGCGGCCGCGATCGCGCTGAGCCGACGGCGCCGGTAGCGCGACGCCTGGCGGAACCACGCCGTAGGACTGCGGGCCGAGTCCCGTCCGCGGGTGCGTGGGGGCCGACCGCGCAGTTCCCCGCGCCCCTGACGGGGCGCTCCCCAGCCGCGTCTCCATAACCACGGGCCCGCCTACCAGCCACCCCAGCCTGCGGGCAGTCGTGCCTCCCCCAGTGCCTTAAGGGCCTGGGAGGTGCCCCCAGGGCGGCACGGGTGGGCGCAGGCGGCACCCTGCAAGCGCCGGTAAGCGAAACCCCCCGCCCCCACCCACCCGCACCCGAACACCCCGGCGCCCCGAACCTCGCGCCCCAAACCTCGCGCGCCCGAATTATCGCGCCGCCATCCCAACACGCCCTCGACTCCGCCTCAACACGCATCTTTCTGATCAACAACCGATCACCCTGCGGCACTTGAACCACCCCAAAACGGTTACAGAAGCGACGCAATCGGTGATTTGAGCAACTCGGTGTAGCAGTGCCTGCACGAAGCGTTATTCTCCTCAGACGCAAACCGGTACCCCTCCGTCGCTACGACGGGTGAAAGGTTCCGTACTGCACGTGATGGAAGCTCTGCCTCTGGGAGTCCCGTGTACCCACACGTCGGGGTTGACGCCTCGGGCCTGGCTACGCTGCGCGCAACTGTCGCAACGGTCAAAGAGACGCTGCGCGGCCTTGTCCCGACCGCGTACGCCGTCCCCGCCTTCGCCAACGCCGCACCGATCGGCCCGTGCTACGCACTGGCCGACGGCAGCGCGGCCGTCGGCAGACGCGGCCGTGCCACCGGCACCGCCGCGACCACCGCCCGTCGCCCGGCCGCGGACAGCGACAGCGCCCGGATGATGGACCTCGTGGAGCGTGCCCAGGCCGGCGAGTCCGACGCCTTCGGCCGCCTCTACGACCAGTACAGCGACACCGTGTACCGCTACATCTACTACCGCGTCGGCGGCAAGGCGACCGCCGAGGACCTCACCAGTGAGACGTTCCTGCGCGCCCTGCGAAGGATCGGCACCTTCACCTGGCAGGGCCGCGACTTCGGCGCCTGGCTGGTCACCATCGCCCGCAACCTGGTCGCCGACCATTTCAAGTCGAGCCGTTTCCGGCTGGAGGTCACCACCGGTGAGATGCTCGACGCCAACGAGGTCGAGCGCTCCCCGGAGGACTCCGTCCTGGAGTCCCTCTCGAACGCGGCGCTCCTGGACGCCGTACGACGACTCAACCCCCAGCAGCAGGAGTGCGTGACGCTCCGCTTCCTCCAGGGCCTCTCGGTCGCCGAGACCGCCCGCGTGATGGGCAAGAACGAGGGCGCCATCAAGACCCTCCAGTACCGGGCCGTGCGCACTCTCGCCCGGCTCCTCCCGGACGACGCACGCTGAGCCGGGCACGCTCGGCGACACCCAACTCACGTTCGGTGAAAGCCTGTTGCCTTTCTCAGCCGATCACCGGTCGTCCGTAACCCAAGTGCCGAGCCGCTCGTTGTGCGGGATACAGGCTCCCTGTGGTCACGTCCAGCAAGACCCTGATCACACGATCGTGTGAATTGGTCGAGGGCGTGCAACCCTCAGGACCCCCTGGGGAGTCGACCGTCATGACGAGAGGAGGTGCCGCCAGTGATCGCGAACGTATCGGCGCACCGGCGGGCGAACGCCTTCGCCCAGGCCCTGGAGGAGCAGCCCGACCGGGACCCGGCGGCCGAGCGGTCCGAGGGGCCGGCGGGCGATCCGCCGGCCGCGCCGGACCGGGCCGAACGGACCGAGCCGGGCGAGCTGTTGGCCCTGGCGACAGGGCTCGGCGCACTGCCCAAGCCGGTGCTCGACCCGGAGGTCAAGGTCGTCCACCGGGCCCAGCTGGTGGCCGCGATGGAGGCCATGCTGGCGGAGGGCACCCTGGGCGGGGCGGCGGACGCGTCGCTTCCCGAGCAGCGCTCCCATCGGGCCAAGGGCGCACACCGGGCCAGCCCGCTGGGCAAACTGCGACCGCGTTCCCGGCTCACCAAGGGCCTGGCCGCGGGTGGCCTGAGCGTCGGCGTGGCCGCCGGAGCCTTCGGCGGAGTCGCCGCCGCCAGCTCCGGCGCCCTGCCCGGCGACTCGCTGTACGGCCTCAAACGCGGCATCGAGGACTTCAAGCTCAACTATCTGGCCGACGGCGACGACCAGCGCGGTCAGACCTACCTCGACCAGGCCTCGACCAGGCTGATGGAGGCCCGCCGGCTGATGGACCGTGATCGCGGCGGCCATCTCGACCACGAGTCCATCGGCGAGATCCGCCGCACCCTGTCCGGGATGCAGCACGACGTCACCGAGGGCCACCGGCTGCTGCACGAGGCCTACGAGCGCGATCCGAACTCGCTGGGCCCCATCCAGGCCCTGTCCGCGTTCGCCCAGTCCCACCGCGAGGCCTGGGGCGTGCTGCGCGACAAGCTCCCGGTCCAGCTCGGGGACGTCAGCCAGCAGGTGTCGTCGGTCTTCGACGCCATAGACGAAGAGGTCGCCCCGCTGCAGTCCCTGCTTCCCCAGCCGCCCCAGGAGACCGGCGGCGGTACCGGCAGGCAGGGCTCCGGCACGGCGTCCACCGGCACCTCCGGCAGCCACCGGTCGACGGCCCCGTCGTCCTCGGGCAGCTCCGCCTCGGGCCACGAGTCCGGCACCGGCAGCCCCAGCGGCACGGCGTCCGGCAGCGCCGACGACAGCCTGATCGGCGGCACCACGGGCGGCCTCCTGGACCCCCCGAAGACCGGGAGTTCGGGCGGCAGCAGCGCGTCCCCGTCAAAGAGCCCGACCAGCGAACCGGACGTCACCCTGCCCCCGCTCCTCCCCGGCCTCCTACCGGGCCTGGGCATCGACAGCGAGGACGCGTCGAACTAGCGGGTTTCCGAGGGCGCCTCTCCACACGAGGGGCGCCCTCAGCGCGCGCCTTTAGGGGCGCGGGGCTGTATCCGATATGCGGCTCCGCCGCGTGGGCGCGACCAGCCCCCACCGGCCCCGCAGGCGACACTCAACGCATCGCACTCAGAAAAACACCGACCGCCGCTGCACAAGCAACTTGTACAGCGTGTGCTGGATCTGCTCCCGCACCTGATCCGTCAGGTTGAACATCAGCATCGGATCCTCGGCCGCCTCCGGCGGATAGCCGTCCGTACGGATCGGCTCCCCGAACTGAATCGTCCACTTCGTCGGCAGCGGCACCGCCCCGAGCGGCCCGAGCCAGGGAAACGTCGGCGTCAGCGGGAAGTACGGGATCCCCAGCACCCGGGCCAGCGTCTTCGCGTTGCCGAGCATCGGGTAGATCTCCTCTGCCCCCACGATCGAGCAGGGAATGATCGGCGCCCCCTGCCGCAGCGCGGTCGACACGAACCCGCCCCGCCCGAACCGCTGGAGCTTGTACCGCTCGCTGAACGGCTTCCCGATGCCCTTGAACCCCTCCGGCATCACCCCGACCAGTTCGCCCTGCCCCAGCAGCCGCTCGGCGTCCTCCGCGCACGCGAGCGTGTGCCCGAGCTTGCGCGCCAGTTCGTTCACCACCGGCAGCACGAAGACCAGGTCGGCCGCCAGCAGCCTGAGGTGACGATTCGCCGGGTGATGGTCGTGCACGGCGACCTGCATCATCAGCCCGTCCATCGGCAGCGTCCCGGAGTGGTTGGCGACGATCAGCGCACCGCCCTCGGCCGGGATGTTCTCCATGCCCTTCACCTCGACGCGGAAGTACTTCTCGTACACCGGCCGCAGCATGGACATCAGGACCTGGTCGGTCAGCTCCTCGTCGTACCCGAAGTCGTCGACCTCGTAGTCCCCGGTCAGCCGCCGGCGCAGGAACGCGAGACCGCGTGCGACGCGCTGCTCCAGGCCGGCATCGTCGTGCGGCTCCTCCACGCCCGTCTCAGGGCTCTCCCGGGTCACATGAACATCTTCCTGCGCGGGGATCCGCCCGGCGAGAGGCTGGACCTCACGCACCACCCCGGACTCGCGCACCACCGCCTGCTCGCCGCCGCCCTTGCGCCGGTTCCCCGGCGCCCGGCGCCGGGCCGGCCGCTGCACGGCAGCCCCGCGGGACCGGTCGTCGTCGAACGGAATGACCTTGGCGTCCGCCATCGTGTTGCGCTCCTCAGTTGGCGCTCTGCGTCGGTGTCTTCCCGCCGCTCAGGACGGGCAGGGCGGCGATCCGGTCGACGGCGGCGGCCACCGTCTGCGGCGGCAGCAGCCCCCTGGCCTGGGCGCGCACGAAGTCCGCGAACGTCTCCGCCGTCGTGTACTTCGGCTGGAATCCCAGCGTCTCGCGCATCTGGTCGGTGGCGACCACCCGGCCGTGCGTCAGCAGTCGGATCTGCTCGGGCGAGAAGTCGCTCATGCCGAGCGTCCGCACCAGGGACCCGGCCCAGGTGACCGCCGGCAGCAGCAAGGGCACGGTGGGCCGCCCCAGCCGTCGCGAACACTGCGAGAGCAACAGCACACCGTCGCCGGCGATGTTGAACGTGCCGCTGTTCAGGGTCCCCCGCGCCGGCTCGTGCGAGGCGATCCGCAGGACGTCGATCACATCGTCCTCGTGCACGAACTGGAGCCGGGGGTCGTACCCGAAGACGGTGGGCAGCACGGGGAGGGAGAAATAGGAGGCGAGCGGAGTATCGGCGGTCGGCCCGAGAATGTTGGCGAACCGCAGGACACACACGGCCACGTCCGGCCGCCTTCTCGCGAACCCCCGCACGTACCCCTCCACCTCCACCGTGTCCTTGGCGAACCCGCCACTGGGCAGCGATTTCGGCGGGGTCGTCTCCGTGAAGACGGCGGGATCCTTCGGCGCGGAGCCGTACACGTTCGTACTGGACTTGATCACCAGCCGCTTGACGACCGGCGACTTCTGGCAGGCGCCGAGCAGCTGCATGGTCCCGATGACGTTGGTCTCTTTGACGGTGGCCCGGCTCCCGCTGCCGAGCGGCGTACCGGTCACGTCCATGTGCACGACGGTGTCGGCGCCGGTCTCGGCGAGGATGCGGGCGACGGTCGGCTGGCGGATGTCGGTCTGGATGAAGTCGGCCCCGCCCAGATGATGCTCCGGCCGCACCGCGTCCACGGCGACGACCCGGTCGACATCGGGGTCACGCTGGATCCGTCGTACGAACCGGCCCCCAAGTTGACGGGCCACTCCGGTCACAAGCACGACCTTCCCCAAGATCAGCGCCCTTCTTCCGTGTTCCCGTAGTACCCGTAGTTCCCGTATGCGGGCCAACTTAGCGGGTTGATGTTGCGCTGGCATGACCCCCAGCAGGCCAGGGCGAGCCGTCGCGGCCGGAAAATGCGTATGGCCCCTCACCGTACTGGTGGGGGCCATACACAAGCTCTCGCGGCTCGACGCCGTAATTACTTCTTGTTACGGCGCTGAACGCGCGTGCGCTTAAGCAGCTTGCGGTGCTTCTTCTTGGCCATCCGCTTGCGCCGCTTCTTGATAACAGAGCCCACGACTACCCTCGCTCACTTCTCATCACTCGGTGCTGGGCGCCATGGGCCCATACGACCTACGAGGGGCTAGCCTACCCGCCCGAGCGCTGAGGTCGTAATCGAGGTGCTCCGGGTATCCCGAAACCGTCGTCAGGCGGTCTCCACCCCCACATAGCTCTCGCGAAGGTACTCGTGTACCGCTTGCTCGGGGACGCGGAAGGACCGCCCCACCCGGATCGCGGGCAGATGACCGCTGTGCACCAGCCGGTACACGGTCATCTTCGACACTCGCATCACCGCGGCGACCTCCGCCACGGTAAGGAACACAACCTCGTTGAGAGGCCTCTCGCCAGCTGCCATGACACACCTGAACCTTCCGCACTCGACGGGCCACCGGCTTCCCCTTCCGGTGACTCTTCGTCGTTGCGTGCTCACTCCCCAATGTAGGGGCGGGTGATGCGAGTGGGGAAGAGGTGCACCCATCGGCGGCCTACTGTGACAGACACGCTCGATTGAGTACGTAGCGGGTAAGCGGCGTGTAGTAATCGGACCGCACGCCGTCATCAACCGGAACGGCGACGGACACGACCCCCTCGGCCTCGCCCACGAAGAGCGCAGGGTCATCCGTATCCGCCAGCCCAATGGCCTCAAACCCGAGCTGACCAGCACCGCAGACCCACCCGTGGTCTCCCACCACCAGCTCGGGCAACGGCCCGCCGGCACCCGCCGCCGCATCCAGCGCCACCCGAACCGGCAGCGGCGAGTGCGTGTGCGTACCCGGCGCACAACCGGGGCGTTCACCTCCCGATTCCCGCACCAACCCGACACCTTGTACGTAATCGAGGTTGCACGTACGTAGACCGAACCGGGTCGTTATGTCGACACAGCGACCCTGCGCGGGGGTGAGAACCTCACACCCCGCCGCCGACAACGCGTCCGCGAGACCGGCGTAGAAGCCGATCAGCCGATGCGGATGCCCGGTCCCGAACAACACGGGCGCCCGCCGCCGGGCGACGTCCCCCACCCGCTCCGCGAAGGAATCCAGCGCGGCGACGGTCAGCTCCGGATCGATCACATCATGCCCTGAAACACACCGCGGATCGTCCGAAACCCCACACTTGCCCGCCATCAACCGAACCAAATCCCGCTCACTCCACCCCCCTTGCGGATCAATCCCGATCAACACCCGAGGATCCCGATCCGCGAACCGCCGATAACGCCGAAGACTCCGCTCCCGGGAGGAAGTCACCACCCCCGCCAGCCCGACGGTCACCAGATAGTCCCGAAGCCCACCACCACTCGACACGCCAGAGATGGTGACGGAACCAGCCGCCCAAAAACCCCAGAACCAGAGGAACACCCCACGGTTGGCGTAACGATCAACCAGCCCCTACGCCAACAACCCCCGCAGCGGAAACACAGCCCGCCGAGTGGCCAGCACCGCCTGGTCCAGGCGGTCAGCGGGGTCGTAGCCCGCTTCCCACTCCGCCCACCCCACCGGCCACCGCCCGTCCGTCATCCGCCCGGGTCCCAACTGCCGGGTCCGGGCGAACACTTCCTGCCGCCACTCCTCGGGAACCAGCGCTTCAGGCGCGATCTCCCGCCCCGCGGCGATCGCCACCAGGTGCGTCCACGACCGGGGCACGACATCCACCACCTCGTACCCCCCGCCCCCCAACGCGACCCACTTGCCCCCGGCGTACTCGTGCGCCAGCTCATGGCAGGCGACCTGCACGGCCCGCTGCGCATCCAGCGAAACGGCGAGATGCGCCAACGGATCCTCGAAATGCGTATCGGCGCCGTGCTGGGTCACCAGCACCTGCGGCCGGAAGTCGGCGACCAGCTCCGGTACGACCGCGTGGAACGCCCGCAACCACCCCGCGTCCCCGGTCCCCGCCGGCAGCGCCACGTTCACCGCGGCGCCCTCTCCCGCCCCGGCCCCGACCTCCGTCGGCCAGCCGGTCCCCGGGAACAACGTCCGAGGATGCTCATGCAGCGAGACCGTCAGAACCCGCGGATCCTCCCAGAACGCGGCCTGCACCCCGTCCCCGTGATGCACGTCGACGTCGACATAGGCGACCCGCTCGGCCCCGAGCTCCAGCAACCGGGCGATGGCGAGCGAGGCGTCGTTGTAGATACAGAACCCGGAGGCCGCCCCCGGCATCGCGTGGTGCAGCCCACCCGCGAAGTTCACGGCGTGATCGGCGTCCCCCCGCCACACCGCCTCCGCCGCCCCCACCGACTGCCCGGCGATCAACGCGGACACCTCGTGCATCCCGGCGAACGCGGGATCGTCCAGAGTCCCCAGCCCGTACGACTGATCAGCCGCCGCGGGATCGGCCGAGGCCGCCTTCACCGCCTCGACATAGTCCTCCCGGTGCACCAGCCGAAGCGTCGACTCCCCGGCCGGCTTCGCCGCGACGACGTCCACCACCCGGTCGAGCCCGAACGCGTCGACCAGTCTCCGGGTCAACGCCAGCCGGACCGGATCCATCGGATGGCCCGGACCGAAGTCATAGCCCGTTACTGCCTCGTCCCACATCAGCTGTGCGCGGCCGCTCATGCCCGCCACCGTATCGGTCCGGTTGAGTCGCGAACGAACGGGCGTACACCAACGTCACCAGCACCAACACCATCGGCACCAGCATCGCCCCGCGATAGCTCCAGGCGTCGCCCAGCGCGCCCACCAACGGCGAACCGATCAGGAACCCGACGTAGTTGAAGATGTTCAGCCGGGCGATGGCCGCATCCGAATCCCCCGGGAACAACCGCCCGGCCGCCGCGAAGGTCTGTGGCACCAGCACGCACAACCCCAGCCCCAGCAGAGTGAACCCGGCCATCCCCACCCACGCCCCGGACGCCCCCGCCACCACCGCGAACCCGACCGCCGCCACCAGCGCCCCCAGCCGCACGACCGCCACGGCCCCGAACCGCCGTACCCCGAAGTCCCCGATGGCCCGCCCGACCAGCGTGGTCACCATGTACACGTTGTACGGCACGGTGGCCAGCTGCTCACTGCTCCCCAGCACGTCCTTCAGATACTTCGCACTCCAGTTGGAGACGGTCGAGTCCCCGATGTAGGCGAAGGTCATCACCAGACACAGCGGCAGCAGCAGCTTGAAGACGACACCACCGCCCGCACTCGCACGCGCCCCGTCCGCCGCGTCCTCCACCGGCGCCGGCTTGCCGTCCACATACCACCGGCTCCCCACCAGCGTGGCCGGCAGCAGCACCGCGACGACCGGCAGGTACGACACCCACAGCGCGAGATGCCAGTGCGCCCCCACCCAGGCCAGCGAGGCCCCCAGAATCCCACCGAGGCTGTAGACCGCATGGAAGCTGAGCATGATGCTGCGTCCGTACGTCCGCTGCAGGCTCACCCCGAGCATGTTCATCGAGGCGTCCAACGCCCCGACCGCCAGGCCGAACGCGGCC
Source organism: Streptomyces sp. NPDC058683 (assembly GCF_042716195.1). NCBI lineage: Bacteria > Bacillati > Actinomycetota > Actinomycetes > Kitasatosporales > Streptomycetaceae > Streptomyces > Streptomyces sp. NPDC058683. Next base: position 2,047 of record NZ_JBHXSK010000053.1, on the reverse strand, counting down.
AGCGCGATCGCCAGCTCGGCCACCTGGCTGCCGGCCCCGACCCCGAGCAGCGCCAGCATCACCACGGGCTGGGACCAGCGCAGCAGCAGGCTCGGCCGTATGCGCTTCACCAGCTGTTCGGTGGTCACACTGCCGACGCCGGCCAGGATCGGCACGGCGGCGAGAAAGACCGGCAGCAGCGCGTCGGAGACGCCGTACCGGTCCTGGATGGCGGGAATGCGCGTCACGAGCAGCGCAAAAGTGGCGCCCTGTGTGAAGAAGCTGAACGCCAACGAGGCCCTACCGCGCCGCAGCACATCTGTCATGGCGGCGAGCGTAGGGCCCCGGCGTACTCGTGGGTAGATCCAGCCAAAGATGAATTTCCTTCAGCTTTACCTTCGGCGGGTCAGTCCGGCGGTGTCAGGCGGCGACAGCCACCTCACGCTTCACGCCGTCCTCCGCCTCCTCCGCGGCCTTCACCTCGGCGGAGATCATCCGGGCCATCGGCTCGGCGGCGAGCCCGCCGCTGACCACCATCCCGATCCCGATCGCGCCGACCAGGATGACCGTGCCGAGCCACACCATGGTGTCCACCGGCAGGGTGTACGCCCCCACGATCCGCACCACGCACTCGGCGAGCAGCAGCACACCCCACACGAGAGAGTAGACCCGCTCCGACCGCCGGAACGCGGCGGACCCGGACCGCAGCCGATCGAAGGCCGCCGCCCTGGCCGCGTCACCCTTCAGCACGAACGGCTTGAGCCCCTCGGTCATCATCGGCCGGCCCATCACCACCGACGCCAGGATCGCGATCCCGATCGCGCTGCTGACCCCGCTGTCCTTGGCGAGCATCAGCCGCGGGTCGCCGGAGACGAAGCTCAGCGCCAGCGAGACCAGGTTCACCAGCAGGATGAGCCCCGCGAACGCGTTGCCCCGACGCTCCTTGACCAGGCTCCACACCGTCCGCAGTGCCGGCACCACACTGCTCCAGGCGAGCGCCGCGAAGGTGCTCATCCCGAAGGCGCCCTTGAAGAGGTAGTACGACCCGAGAGGAACCGCCACGTCCACGATCAGCGGCTTGAAGTTCTCCAGCACGCTGGGCTGATGCTTGTCCTGGTCGCTGTTCCGGGCCCCGGCGTTCGTCGTCTTCGTCATGCCCTTAGCTTCGCGTCCGGGCGGGGTCCCCCAGTAGAAACGATCGTCCGTAGCTCGGCATGACAATTGTCAGCCCCGCCGTGCTGCCCTCGGTCATTCCAGCAGGTCAGCCAACTGCCCCGGATCGGAGAAGAGTTGCGTGGCCCCCCGCAGCCGGTCGGCCGGTGTCATCGCCGTGAACCCGTACACGTCCATACCGGCCGCGACGGCGGCCTGCACACCCAGCGGACTGTCCTCGACGACGGCACAACGCCCCGGAGCGACCCCCATCCGCTCGGCCGCGTACAGGAAGAGGTCCGGCGCCGGCTTCCCCCTCCCCACGTCCTGCGAACTGAAGATCCGTGACGCGTCGAACCACCGGTCGAGCCCGGTCGTCCGATGCCCCACCCGAATCCGCTCATGACTCCCGGACGACGCCACGCAGTACGGCACCCCGTCGGCCGCCAGCCGCTCAAGCACCTCCGCGACCCCGGCGACGGGCTTCAACTCCGCCTCGAAGGCGGCGAACACCCGCGCATGGAAGACGTCATCGAAGTCGTCGGGCAGCCGCTGCCCGGTGCGCTCCTGGACGAGGTCATGGACGCGGTGCATCGCGGATCCCATGTAGTCCCGTATGGAGTCCTCGTAGGAGGTGGGGTGCCCCAGCTCGGTGAGATAGGCGGCCAGGAGCCGGTTGGAGATGGGCTCGCTGTCGACGAGGACGCCGTCGTTGTCGAAGATAACCAGGTCGTAGCGCATACCACCGAGCTTAGACGCAGCCGCAAAAGCAGCCGTAAACGCAGAAAGGCCCACACCATATGGCGTGGGCCTTTCCCAAAATTTGTTCGGCGGTGTCCTACTCTCCCACAGGGTCCCCCCTGCAGTACCATCGGCGCTGTAAGGCTTAGCTTCCGGGTTCGGAATGTAACCGGGC
>NZ_JBHXSK010000052.1:0-86395 GCF_042716195.1 Streptomyces sp. NPDC058683 | reverse complement strand
TTCCCTTTCCGGCGGTTCCGACTCTATCAGATCCTTTCGGCGTCTGATTCCCAGTCAGCGGGTGTTGTCTTCGCGGCTGTTGGGCCGTTCCGACGTCTCAAACCTTAGCGGATTCACTCCGCGATGCCCAATCGGGTCTTGCGACTCGACCGGACAGCACAGAGACCCGAAATCGAATTGAATTCGGGCACGCCGAAATCAACCCGGTCGGGAGATCGTACTGATGGTTTGAGTGCCGCTTATGCGGCGGAGGTGCTGTCGCAGAACCGTTACGGCCCCGCGGCAACCCGAAGAACTTTACGGATCGGGCAGGGGGGTGTCAAGTGCCCCCTGTCAAGATTTTTTCCCGGCCCCCGTGACCTGGGTCAGTCCAGGTCGGTGAGGCGGCCGCCGGCGTCGGGCTGGGCATGCTCCACGCGGCGCAGCAGCCTGGTGAGGACCTCGCCGAGCACACCTCGCTCCGCCGGAGAGAGGTCCTGGAGCAGCTCCTCCTCGAAGACGGAGGCGAGACGCATGGCCTCCAGCCACTTCTCGCGGCCCTCGGGGGTCAGTTCGACGATCACCCGGACGCGGTTGGACTCGTCCCGCTCCCGGGTGACCAGACCCTCGGCGACCATCCGGTCGATGCGGTGGGTCATCGCGGCCGGGGTGAGACCGAGCCGCTTGGCCAGCTCGCTGGGGCCCATGCGGTAGGGGACGCCGGAGAGGACGAGGGCTTTGAGGACCTCCCACTCGGCGTTGCTGATCCCGAGGGCCGAGGTCTGGCGGCCGTAGGCGACGTGCATCCGGCGGTTGAGCCGGGACAGCGCCGAGACGACCTTCTCGACCTGGGGGTCGAGGTCCTGGAACTCGCGCTGGTAGGCGGCGATCTGTTCGTCGAGTGTCGGCTCGCCGGCGCCGGTGGTGTCGGCCATGCCCGCAGTATGGCACGAGCAAGCTTGGCGTTGAAGTCCTTCGCCATGTAGTCTTTAGCTTCGAACTTTAGCTTCTAAGTCTTCAGACTTCAGCAGTCCGATGACTTGACGACCTGAGAGAGGTGAACGTGACCAGGGCGATGGGCGCAGCGATGCGCCGGATCCACGTGGGCAACGCACTCAGCGCGTTCGGGCTCGGCTTCACCGTCCCCTACCTGTACGTCTATGTGGCGCAGGTACGGGGGCTGGGTGCCATGACAGCGGGGTTGGTACTCGCCGTCTTTGCCGTGGCCGCGCTGATCGTGCTGCCGTTCGCCGGCAGGGCGATCGTGCGGCGCGGCCCACTGCCGGTCCTTCTCACCGCCTTGGTCATGGCCGCGATAGGGGCGCTGAGCCTGGGCCTGGCGGGCCATGCGGCGACCGTGCTGGCCGCGGCCGCGCTGCTCGGGGCCGGGCAGGCCGTGATGCAGCCGGCGCTGGCGACGATGATCGTGGACTCCTCGACGGCGGAGACCCGCTCCCGGGCGTTCGCGACTCAGTTCTTCCTGCAGAACCTGGGGCTGGGTGTCGGCGGCCTCATCGGCGGCCACCTGGTCGACACGACCCGGGTCTCCTCCTTCACGCTGCTGTTCGCGATCGAGGCGGCGATGTTCCTGCTGCTGGTCGTGGTGATGTCGACGGTACGGATACCGCACGCACCGCGGATCGCGGGCGCTCCGGCCTCGGGTGCCAAGGGCGGCTGGCAGCAGCTGCTCGGGAACCGGGCGATGGTGCAGCTGAGCGTGCTGGGCTTCGTGCTGTTCTTCGCGTGCTACGGACAGTTCGAGTCCGGGCTGAGCGCGTACGGCGTCGAGGCGGCGGGGATATCGACGTCCGCGCTGGGGACCGCGCTGGCCGCGAACACCCTGATGATCGTGGTCGCTCAGTTCGCCGTGCTCAAGTTCGTGGAGCGCCGGCGGCGGTCCCGGGTGATCGCGGGGGTCGGGCTGATCTGGGCCGTGGCGTGGGTCGCGGCGGGGTACGCGGGGCTGGGGCACGGCAGTCAGGAGATGGCGACGGCCGCGTTCGTGTCGACGTACGCGCTGTTCGGGCTGGGTGAGGCGATGCTGTCGCCGACGGTCGCTCCGCTGGTCGCCGACCTTGCGCCGACGGGGCTGGCCGGGCAGTACAACTCTGCGTTCGCGCTGGTGAAACAGTTGGCGTTGGCCGTGGGGCCGGCGGTGGGGGGTCCGATGGGAGCCTCGCTGCATGCGCCGTACGTCGTGACGTTCCTGCTGTTCTCCCTGGGGATCAGTGTGCTGGCGGTACGCCTCGGAAAGCGGCTGACCGCGGCCCAGGACCAGCCGTGGCTCGCCTCGAAGAGCGTGGTCGTGGCACGGGGTGGAGCTGCTGCGGAGTCCGTGTCCGCGTAGGGGTGGCTGGGGCTGGGGGTTTCGCACACCGGCGCTGGCAGGGTGCCGCTGCGCCCACCCGTGCCGCCCATGCGGCACGACTGCCCGCAGCTAGGTAGCTGGCGTGAGTGGAGCGCCCCCTAGGGGCGCGGGGAACTGCGCGACCAGCCCCCACTCGCCCGCAGCCAAGGCTCGGCCCTCCTCTACCCCTTCGGCAGTACGAACTCGCACCACACCGCCTTCCCGCCCCCCGGTGTCCTTCTCGACCCCCACCCCGAAGCGATCGTCGCCACGATGGCGATCCCCCGGCCCGACTCGTCGCCCGGTTCCGCGCGGCGTCTCCTCGGCAGGTGGTCGTCGCCGTCCGTCACCTCGATGATCAGGCGGCGGTCGGTGCGGCGGAGCCGCAGCCGCATGGGCGGGGTGCCGTGCTGGAGGGAGTTGGCGACCAGCTCGCTCGTGGCGAGGACCCCCAGGTCGTGGAGTTCGACCGGGAAGCGCCAGCTGGTCAGCACGCCGGAGGCGAACGCCCGCGCGCGTGGTGCCGCTTCGACACCGCCGAGGAGTTCCAGCGCCGCGTTGCGGAACAGCTCGCCGTCTGGGCCCGTGCGGGCCGGGTGCTGGAGGACCAGGACGGCGACATCGTCGTCGTGGTCGGCCGTGACGCCGGCCGAGCGGACCAGGCGGTCGCAGATGACCTGCGGAGTGCCGGTGGCTCCCGCCAGCGCGCGTTCGAGCGCGGCGATGCCCTCGTCCAGGTCCTCGTTACGGCGTTCCACCAGGCCGTCCGTGTAGAGGACGGCCGTGGAGCCGGGGCCCAGCGGCACCGAGCCCGACGTGTGGATCCAGCCGCCCGTGCCGAGCGGCGGGCCGGTCGGCTCGTCGGTGCGGAGCACACTGCCGTTCTCGTCGCGGACCAGGATCGGCAGGTGGCCGGCCGAGGCGTACACCAGCCGTCCCTCGTTCGGGTCGTGGACGGCGTAGGCGCAGGTGGCGATCTGGTTGGCGTCGATCTCGGTGGCGAGCCCGTCGAGGAGCTGGAGGACCTCGTGCGGGGGGAGGTCCAGGCGGGCGTAGGCGCGGACCGCCGTACGGAGCTGGCCCATGACGGCCGCCGCGCGGACGCCCCGGCCCATCACGTCGCCGATGACGAGGGCGGTGCGGCCGCCGCCGAGGGTGATGACGTCGTACCAGTCGCCGCCGACCGCGGCCTCGGTGCCGCCGGGCTGGTAGGTCGCGGCGATGCGCAGGTCGTCCGGTTGTTCGAGTTCTTGCGGGAGGAGGCTGCGCTGGAGGGTCACGGCCGTCTCGCGCTGGCGGCGCTCGCTGGCGCGCAGCCGCTCGGCCGCTTCGGCGTGGTCGGTGACGTCGGTGGCGAAGAGGAGGACCCCGCCGTCGTGGTCGTCGTTCTCGGCGACGGGGGTGCAGGTGAACGTGTAGGTGCGGCCGTCGAGTGCTTTGCGTGACTTCAGGGTGCGGGGCTTGCCGCTGCGCAGGACCTGGTCGAGGAGGGGGAGGAGACCGAGTTCGGCGAGTTCCGGCAGGGCCTCGCGGGCGGGGGCGCCCGGGGGCCGTACGCCGAAGGCCGTCGTATAGGCGTCGTTGACGTACGCGATGTGGTGGTCGGGGCCGTGGACGAGGGCGACCAGGGCCGGGACGCGGTCCAGGACGTCTCGGGCGGGCAGTTCGTCGACGGCGGGCAGACACAGCGCGTTGTCGGTCAGTTGTTCGACGCGGGCGGCGGGCACGGAGCCTTCCCCCCGTCGGTCCGGAGGGACCCCGTGCTCGTTCCGCGCTGCGGCGCGGCGCTGCGTTCCGGGGAGCCGGGCGCTCCAGCGCGTGAAGTTCACGAATCCTTGCCTCGTGTCGTCGTCTCCGGCCTGCTACGGGAGCGGCCGGGAGCCGGGGGAAGTCCCCCGGTGCAGTTCTGGGGAGAAGCCTTGTGCTCGGTCGGGGGGCAGTCTGGCAGGGTGGCCGTCGGCGGCGACATCCGTCAGACGCCGGGGCGGGCCGTGGAGTTCCTGAGTTCCGTCAGGACGACCCGTTCGAGTCGTCGGAGGGACTGTGAGGAGGCTTTCCACCGGCCGCGAGTTCGAACTCCGCTCGGGGATGTTCGAGTGATCCGAGCGAGACGATCTCCCGTTTGAAGAGTCCGGAGAGCGTCCATTCGGCGAGCACACGGGCCTTGCGGTTGAAGGTGGGCACCCTGCTCAGGTGGTAGACGCGGTGCATGAACCAGGCAGGGTAGCCCTTCAGCTTGCGCCCGTAGACCTGGGCGACGCCTTTGTGCAGTCCCAGGGAGGCGACCGAGCCGACGTAGGCGTGGGTGTAGGTGTCGAGGGGTTCGCCGCGCAGCGCGTGGACGATGTTGTCGCCGAGGACCCTGGCCTGGCGGACCGCGTGCTGTGCGTTGGGGGCGGTCTCGGTGCCGGGTTCGGCGGCGGTGACGTCGGGAACGGCGGCGGCGTCGCCCGCGGCCCACGCGTGGTCGACGCCGTCGATCGTCAGCTCGGCGGTGCATTTCAGCCGCCCGCGCGGGGTGAGCGGAAGGTCGGTGGCCGCGAGCACGGGGTGCGGTTTGACGCCGGCCGTCCACACGAGCGTCCGGGCCGGGAAGCGCTGGCCGTCGCTGAGGACGGCGATGCGGTCGGCGCAGGATTCCAGGCGGGTGTTCAGCAGCACCTGGATGTTGCGGCGGCGCAGCTCGGTGACGGTGTAGCGGCCCATCTCGGGGCCGACCTCCGGCAGGATCCGGTCGGTGGCCTCGACGAGGATCCACTTCAGGTCCTCGGGCTGGACGTTGTGGTAGTACCGCGTGGCGTAGCGGGCCATGTCCTCCAGTTCGCCGAGGGCTTCCACGCCCGCGTAGCCGCCGCCGACGAAGACGAAGGTGAGGGCCGCGTCGCGGATCGCGGGGTCGCGGGTGGAGGAGGCGATGTCCATCTGCTCGATGACGTGGTTGCGCAGGCCGATGGCCTCCTCGACGGTCTTGAAGCCGATGCCGTGCTCGGCGAGACCGGGGATGGGCAGCGTGCGCGCGACCGAGCCGGGCGCGAGGACCAGTTCGTCGTACTCGAGGAATGTGGCGCCCTTCCGCTCCTCGGCGGTGGCGAGGGTGGTGACTTCGGCGGTGCGCTTGGCGTGCTCGATGGACATCACCTCGCCGATGACGACATGGCACCGGTCCAGGACGCTCCGCAGGGGTACGACGACATGACGAGGAGAAATCGAACCCGCGGCCGCTTCGGGAAGGAACGGCTGGTACGTCATGTAGGGATCGGGGGTGACGACAGTGATGTCGACCTCGTCCCGCCTGAGCTCCGCCTTCAGCTTCCGCTGGAGTCGCAGGGCCGTGTACATCCCGACGTAGCCGCCGCCGACAACGAGAATGCGCGCACGTTCCTTCACCATCCCATGACGCACCCGTGACTGTTGTTTGTCCACAGCCCCGGCAATTTGTGTGACCGGCGGGCTGCTGTGCGGGGTGCCGGGCGCGCGTCCGGAGCCGGACGAAAGGGGCCAGGTCAGCGGGGGCGGACGAGGGGGCGCGGAGGCAACGAATCGGGAGGTAAGCGACCCGTACTCCGATCGGGGGGCGCTCCGTGCGGAACGTCCCCCTTCTGAATTGACAGCCTCTCAACTATGTTCGTGTGTCGACGGGGTGTAGGGGATGTGGCCGAACGGTCCGCGACGGGCGGGTTCACCCGGCGGACGGTCCATGGATCGGCGACAGTTCCACTCGCTCCGGCTTTCACAGTGCGGGGAGAGTCTCCGGGGGGAGACATCATTAACCGGGGGAACACAGATGCATATTCAGGACACGCATTGGGCATCGGCCTCCGCCCTCACGACGGGCGGCGGAACGGTGAGCGCGGCGACGGGCAACGGACGCGGCGACGGGCCGCGTACGACGCCGCTGCGGGTGGACGCACAGCGCAATCTGGAGCACGTACTGCGTGCGGCGCGCGAGGTCTTCGGCGAGCTGGGTTACGGCGCGCCGATGGAGGACGTGGCGCGGCGGGCGCGGGTCGGGGTCGGCACCGTGTACCGGCGCTTCCCCAGCAAGGACGTGCTGGTCCGGCGGATAGCCGAGGAGGAGACCTCCCGGCTGACCGACCAGGCGCGGGCCGCGCTCGGGCAGGAGGACGAGCCGTGGTCGGCGCTGTCGCGCTTCCTGCGGACCTCGGTGGCGTCGGGGGCGGGGCGGTTGCTGCCGCCGCAGGTGCTGCGCGTCGGGGTGCCGGAGGAGGTCGGCGGTTCCGGCACCGGGGCCGAGGCGGCCCGGGTGCCGCAGCAGCGGACGCAGCCCGGCGCCGGTGAGTTGCGGCTGGTGCCGGAGGAACGGGAGCCGACGGCCGGCGCCGACGACGACGCGGGAGCGGCCGCGCTGCTCGAAGTCGTCGGGCGGCTGGTGGAACGGGCTCGCGCGGCGGGTGAGTTGCGGGCGGATGTCTCGGTGTCCGACGTGCTTCTGGTGATCGCCACGGCGGCGCCCTCGCTGCCGGATCCGGCACAGCAGGCGGCGGCTTCGTCGCGGCTGCTGGACATCCTGCTGGAGGGGCTGCGGTCCCGGCCCTGACGGTGCCGTGACGGTGCCCTGTGCCTGGCGGCGCGGGGCATGTGCCGTCAGTGGTCGTAGGCGGGTGCAGGGGGACTGTGGCTGAGCGCGCCCACGCGGCGGTGCCGCACATTGGCCGGGCCCCGCGCTCCTCGCAGGGGCGCGGGGCCCGTCTGCTGATGCTTCCCCTCAGGGGTGATCGTCAGTGCACCGCGCTGACAAGTGCCCTCGGACGAGTGGTACGTCCGTCGCTCCAGGGGCTGAACAAAAGCCAATGTGGCAGTCTGACCCGGTGATTGGGTCGGGTTGGGCAGGCATCGGGGGCGTTCCGCGATGAGCGTTGACGGGTGGGACGAGTCCGCCGGTGAGGAACTGACCTCGCCGCAGGTGCCCAGTCAGGGCGGGCGGGCCGGTGTTCCGCCCGTCGGCGAACCGCCGGAAGGGAACGTTCCGGCACAGCGGAGCGGCAGTGTGCTGCCACCGCCCCGGGAACAGCCCCCCGCCGACACCCAGTTGATCGAGCGGATGCGGGGCGGCGACGACTCGGCCTACGAGGAGCTGTACCGGCGGCACGCGGACGCGGTACGGCGGTACGCGCGGACCTGCTGCCGGGACGGGCACACCGCGGACGACCTGACCGCCGAGGTCTTCGCCCGGATGCTGCAGGCGGTGCGCGGCGGGGCCGGGCCCGAGTACGCCGTGCGTGCCTATCTGCTCACCTCCGTACGGCGGGTCGCCGCGCAGTGGATCAAGTCGGCCCGGCGTGAGCAACTCGTCGACGACTTCGCGCTGTTCGCGGCGCAGTCCGCGCGTGGCTCCGAGGCCGACGACACCGCATCCGCCGGCTCCTTCGGAGCGGGGTTGGACCTCGGCGCCGATGTGCGCGCGATGCACGAGGCCGAGCAGTCGATGGCGATGCAGGCCTTCCGTTCGCTGCCCGAGCGGTGGCAGGCGGTGCTGTGGCACACCGAGGTCGAGGACGAGTCGCCGAGCGAGGTGGCCACCCTGTTCGGGCTGGACGCCAACGGCACGCGTGTCCTTGCCAGCCGGGCCCGTGAGGGGCTGAAGCAGGCCTACCTCCAGGCCCATGTGAGCGCCTCTCTCATCGACGACGAGGAGTGCGCCCGCTACGCCGACCAGCTCGGCGGCTACGCCCGCCGCAAGCTGCGCATCCGCGCGGAGCGGGGGCTGCGCAAGCATCTGGAGGAGTGCGCCAAGTGCCGGCTGGCCGCCACCCAGATCGAGGAGGTCGCCGCCGGTATCCCGGCCGTCGTACCGGTCGCGGTCATCGGCTGGTTCGGGGCCGCCGGGTACGCCAAGGCGCTCGGGATCATCGCGGGCGGTGCCGGAGTGGGGGCCGCGGGCGCGGCCGCCGCGGCGGGCGGTTCGTCCGGCGGGGCGGGCGGCGGTGCCGGTGGTGCCGCGGCCTCGGAGGGGCTGGGGGCGCCGGTGAAGGCCGGCATCGCGGCCGGGGTGGTCGCCGTGGCGGCCACCGCCGCGCTGGCCCTCGCCCTGATGAACGACAGCCATCCGACCAAGGAGGTGGCCCGCCCCACCCCCTCCGCGCCGGTCGTCGAGCCCGGGACACCGACCCCGGCCCCCACCCCGCCGAAGCGGGCGCCGCAACCCGAGCCGGTGGTCCTCGCCCCGGAGCCGACCCCGACGCCCACCCCGAGCCCGCCCGCGACTCCGAAGCCCACCCCGAGCCCCAGGCCGACCCCCACCCCCAGTCCGACGCCCAGCCCGACCCCGAAGCCGGCCCCCACTCCCACGCCGACGCCCACGCCGCCGCCCGCCCCGGTCGTCTACCAGTGGAACGAGCTGCGCTTCGACGTCACCGGCGACGGCACCCAGCCCGAGATGCGGCTCGGCGAGAGCAGCTGGGTGTGGCAGCGGTACGGGGTGACGGTCGCCGGCGAGCGGTACGCGAACGGCGTCACCGTGCACGGCCGGTCCTCCGTCACCATCGACCTCAACCGCGAGTGCACCGCCTACGACGCGATGGCCGGCGTCGACGACATGACGCTCGGCCTCGGCAAGGTCGCCTTCGCCGTCTACGCGGACGGGGAGCGGCTGTGGCGGTCCGGGACGGTCGAGGGCGGTCAGGCCGCCGTGCCCGTCCATGTGAACCTCGCCGGGCACCGGACCGTGCGGCTGGTGGTCGAACCGGGGACCGGCTTCGACTCGGTGGCACTCGCCGACTGGGCCGACTCGAAGTTCACCTGCCGGTAGCGGTGCCCGTGGGCGTCCTGCTCAGTTCGCGCAGGACGTGCTCCTCGGTGAGGGACGCACCGCGGGAGCGCTCGGCCGCGTAGCGCTCCGGGGTCAGCGCCGCGTGGGCGGCCGCGTCGATCTCCGCGGCGCGGGTGCGCTCCGGCTCGGGGCGGACGCTGCCGGCCCGCCAGTGGTCGGCGGCGGCGAACAGCCGTACCGCGCCCGCCAGATCGCCGAGCCGGGCCAGCAGGTCGGCGCCGACGTCCGCCAGCGCCGCCGTGATCACCTCGGCGCACCGGGCCTCCATCGCCTCGCGCAGTCCCCCGGCCAGGATCGGCAGCCCCTGCCGCGGGCCCTGCTCCATCGCCGTGATCAGGGCATCGACCGCGCGGAACCCCGCCATGAACTGCGGTGGCGGGGTGCCGCCCAGCGTCGCCGCGCGGGCGGCCTCGCAGAACCCGCGCGCCTGGGCCGGGTCCCCCTCGTGCTGGGCCATGTGCGCCCGCAGCAGCGCCACGAACGCCTGCGACTCCGCCACCCCGTACCGGTCCGAGGCCTCGCTCGCCCGGTCCAGGGTGGCCCGGGCGGTCGCCCGGTCGCCGGAGCGGTAGGCGATCTCGGCGAGCCGCGCGATCAGGAACGGCGTCTCGGCGTACGCGCCGACCTCGTGGGCCAGCCGCAGCGCCTCCTCGTACTCGGTCCCGGCCTCCGTGAACAGGCCGCGCGCCATGGCCGCCTCACCGGCCGCGCTGCACACCTGTGCCCGCATCCAGCGGTCCCCGACCCGCCGGCTGAGGATCCGCAGCTCCGCCAGGTCCTCGTCGACGCCCCGCAGATTGCCGGGCGAGTCGACCATGACATGGGCGCGGTACATCAGGGTGACGCCGATCTCCCAGTCGCCGCCGTGCACCCGGCAGTTGGCGACTACGGCGGCCATGTCGGGGCCGACGTCCGCCGAGCTGCCCAGGAACCAGGCGGTCAGCGGCCAGATGATGCCCGGCAGCCGGGCGGCCCGGGGACCGCCCGCCTCGAAGGCGCTCCGGACCAGCGCGATGTACTTCGGGGCCCGCTCGTCCGTCACCAGGCCGGCCGAGGCGGACTCGGACGCCAGGAGCAGGTCGAACAGCCGCAGGTCCATGCGCAGTTCGTGCAGCGGGTGCCCGGTGTCGGTGTCCGGGGCGGCCAGCAGCGCGCCCACCGGGTCCGCCGCGTCGGCCAGCGCGCGCAGTTCCTCCGGGCCGGCGCCGTCCGGCAGGGCGTCCCGGGCGATGCCCAGGCGCAGCACCGCGCCCATCCAGGCCATGGCCTCCAGGCGGTAGTTCCGCAGCCACCAGAACCAGCTGACGGCGAGGACGATCCCGCCCGCCAGCGCCTCGTCGCCCGCGTACACCGCGCGGTCGAGGGCGGCGCGGATGTTGTCGAGGTCTGTCTCCAGGCGGCGGATCCACGGAAGCTGCTCCCCGGACCGCAGCTTCGGCGCCGCCTCCTCCACCAGCGCCCGCACCCAGGCGCCGTGCCGCCGCTCGGCCGCCGCGCGCAGCCCCGGGACCTCGGCGGCACGCTCGACGGCGTACTCGTGGATGGTCTCCAGCATGCGGTAGCGCATACCGCCGGTGCCGTCCGGGCCGTCCGGGGTGGCGACGACCAGGGACTTGTCGACGAGCGCACCGACGAGGTCGGCGACGGGGCCGGTGCACACGGCCTCCGCCGCCGCGAGGTCCCAGCCGCCGGCGAAGACGGACACCTCGCGCAGGACCGTGCGCTCCCCCTCGTCGAGCAGGTCCCAGGACCAGTCGACGACCGCGCGCAGGGTCTGCTGGCGGGGCAGGAGCGTGCGGCTGCCGGAGGTGAGCAGGCGGAAGCGGTCGTCGAGCCGGTCGGCGATCTGCCGGGGCGTCAGCAGCCGCAGCCGGGCCGCCGCGAGCTCGATGGCGAGCGGCAGTCCGTCCAGGCGGCGGCAGATCTCGTCGACCGCCGTCCGGTCGCCCGGCGCGCCACGGACGTCGGGACGGACGGTGGCGGCGCGCTCCTCGAAGAGCCGGTGTGCCTGCTCGGGGGCGAGGGGCTCGACCGGGCGCACCGACTCACCGGGGACACCGAGGGGTTCACGGCTGGTGGCGAGGATCGTGAGCCCCGGACAGCGGGTGAGCAGGGTCTCGGCGAGGGCGGCCGCCGCTTCGATGACATGTTCGCAGTTGTCAAGGATCAGGAGTTGGCTGCGTCGCGCGCAGTACTCGACGAGCAGGGCCGTGGGGTCGGCCTGCGGGGTCCCCAGCTCGTTGGTCATGAGCACGGTCTCGCGCAGACCGAGCGCGCTGACCACCGCGCCTGGCACCGCCTCCGGCCGGTCGAGCGGGGCGAGCTCGACGAGCCATGCCTGCGGGAGCCCGGCGGCGGCCTCCTCGGCGAGACGGGTCTTTCCGGAGCCGCCCGGTCCGGTGAGGGTGACGAGGCGGGCCCTGTGCAATTCGGAACGAACCGCGTCGAGTTCGGGTTCCCGGCCCACGAAAGAGGTAAGCCGTGGACGCAGGTTGCCGGTGCGGGGCGGGGGTGTGCCCGGCGGGGCCGGCTCCTGTCTCAGCAACGACGCGTGCAGGGACCGGAGTTCCGGGCCGGGGTCGGTGCCGAGGCCGTCGGCGAGGGTGCTGCGGGCGGTCTCGTACGCGGCGAGGGCGTCCGCCGTGCGGCCGGTGTCGCGCAGGGCGCGGATGAGGAGGGCGTGCAGCGGTTCGTCGTACGGGTGCGCCCTGGTCAGCGCGGTCAGCTCCGGTACGGCGTCGGAGGCGCGGCCGAGGCGGAGGGCGGCGTCGGCGCGGGTGCGGGCGGCCTCCAGCCGGAGTGCCTCGGGGCGGGCGGCGGCCGGCACGCGGTCGGGGAGGTCGGCGAGGGCGGGGCCGCGCCACAGGGCGAGGGCCTCGGTGAGGACGCGGTGGGCTGTCGCCGGATCGGCGGCGGCGAGGGCGGCCGCGCCTTCGCGTACCCGGCGTTCGAAGACGTGCAGGTCGATGTCGTCCTCGGCGGCGTCCAGGCGGTAGCCGCCGGGGGTGGAGGCGACGGTGTCCTTGCCGAGGGCGCGGCGGAGCCGGCCGACGAGGGCCTGGAGGGCGGCCGGGGCGTCCTGCGGCGGGTCGTCGTCCGCCGCCCAGACCTCCTGGATGAGGGTCTCGGGGGTGAGGGTGCGGTGGGGGTGGAGAGCGAGGACGGTGAGCAGCGCGCGCAGGCGGGGGCCGCCGATGGGTATGGGGGTGCCCTGGTCATCGGTCGCTTGGGTGACACCCAGAATTCGGTACCGCACCGGGTCATTGTCGCCGGGGCGTGGGTATCGGGCACGGGGGTTTCGGAGGTGGGGCACTGGAGGTCCGCGGACCGGCAGCGCAACGGCGCCCTCCCGGAGGGTCACGCCCCCGATGCCAGCGCCCCCCTCATCGGCCGGATCCCCGCAGGGACCGCACGGGCGCGTGCCGGTGTGCCCGTCCAGCACGTGCCCCGGCGGGACAGCAGGCGGCGGAGCCACAGTTCCAGGGAGACCAGGTCGGCCAGTCCGTCCAGCGGCAGGGGTTCGCCCGCCGCCGCCCCGCGCACCGCCTTGCGGACCACCCGGGCCTCCACCAGGCCCGCCTGCGCCAGCAGCGGCGTCGAGAAGAGGGCGATCAGATCGTCGGCCGCCACGCGCAGCCCCGTGCGGGTGGCGGCCGCGGAGGAGGCGTGCGAGGGGGCGCCCCAGCCCGGCGGGAGGTCGGCGACGCCGGCGCCCTCCAGGACCGTGCGGAGGATGGCGGCGCGGGCTCCCGGCTGCACGCGCAGCGCCTCGGGGAGGTCGCGGCAGGCGCGGACCACCTGGTTGTCGAGGAAGGGGGCGTGCAGGCGCTGGGAGCGGATCTCGGCGGCCTGCTCCAGGATGCGGATGTCGGCCGCGTGGCGGGCGAGGACGGCACGCGCGCGGTAGTCGCCGGGGCGCTGCCCGGGGCCGACGCCGGAGCGGTTCGCGGCCCCCTGGAGCAGAACCGATACTTCAGCCAGCGCCTCACCCGTCAGCCAGCGCGCCGCCGGGCCGGGTCTCGCCCAGGTGAGTGCCGCGAGGGACGCGCCCACCGCGCCTCCCGGGTCGTCGAAACGGCGCCGCAGCAGGCGCTCGGCGAGGGACTCGACGCCCGCGCGGTACGGCGTACGCGCCAGCCGGCGCGCCGCGCTGTACACGCGCGCGGAGACCATCACCGAGCCGTCGGCCTTGGCGAGCGCGGCGACCGGGCGGACGAGGTGCCGCCGCTTGCGGTCCATCAGCAGGTCGGCGAGGCGCGCGGGGTGCGCGTCCAGGACCTGGCGGGCGCCGTAGCCGGTGAAGTGGTCGGCGCTGCCTGCGGCGAGGCGGGCGCGGTGTCTGGCGGCGTGCACGAGGGACGGGCCCGGTTCGTCGGTCAGGGGGCCCTCCAGGTCGGCGTACGGGAGCACGTCCTCGCCGCCGGTGACCACCACGTGGTGCAGCCGCGGGTTGGCCGCCAGGGTGCCCGCGCGTTGGAGTTCCGCCTCGCGGCCGCCGACGGCGAGGTCGTTGAAGGTGACCGCGAGGAGGCGCTCGCCGGCGCCCGTGCCGTGCCCCAGGACCGTGCCGGGCATGCCGGGCAGACCGGCGGCCAGCAGGGCGAGGGTGCCGGAGGCCGGGCCGCCGGACAGGTCGGCGCCGATGCCCGGCACCGGCATCCCGCGCGCCGCACGCCGCTCGGCGGGGCCCATGCCGGGCACCGGACCGGGGTCGATGTCCGGGACGTGCCGGGGGGCCGACAGCCGCGCGCGTACGGCTTCTACGAGCGCGTCCCGTACGGCGTCCACCGCACGGTCGGGGTCGGCGGAGGGGGCCGCGACCGCGAGCGAGGCGACCTGCTCGTACCCGGCGACCTCGCGCGCCCCGGTGCGCAGGATCAGCGCATGCCCCGGCGGAATGCGCCGTACGCCCTCGTACGGGGTCGAGTCGTGCACCGCGGCCGGTACGTCGGGGGCGGCCAGGAGCGCGGCGAGGTGTCCGTAGTCGAGGTTGGCCTCGATCAGGTCGGCGAGCGGCAGCGCGGCCGTGGCGTAGGCCGTACCGCCTGCCCAGGGGGTGTGGAAGACCGGGCGGGCGCCCGCGAGGTCGCCGCAGACGGTGATCCGGCGGCCGACCTGGACGACGGCGGTGTAGCTGCCGGGCCAGGCGGTCAGATGCCGGAGTGCGCCCCCGCGCGCCGTGAAGAGGCCGAGGCGCAGCTCCTCGTCGGTGGCGCCGCAGGTGCCGAGGACGGCGATGCGGTTCTGGGCGTCCGCCTTGATGACGCGCACCTCGTCGGGGCGCCAGTCACCGACCGCCCAGAGCGGGTCCGGGTCGCCCCACAACAGCTGGGAGCCGACGGGGTGGACGGTCTCGCCGTCGTATCCCAGGGCGCCGGCGGAGCCGAGCGTGGCGGCACCGGAGGCGGTGCTGCTCCATCCCACCAACCACCGCATCGACGCCTCCACAGCCTGTGGACAACCATGCACGGTACGAACTGGATCCCCATGCTGCCATGAAGGACGCGCTCCGGAGGGGCGGTGGGGCCGCCTTTGATCCTCGGAAGATTTCACGGAGTTGCCGCAGGACCGGCCCACGCGCGCGTGCTGTGGAAGAGTCGCGGCAGAGCCGCGGAGGAAGCCGACTGCCGTACGGCACAAGGCGACTGCGACGCGAATGCGCCCCCCGTACGCTCCCCCAGGACGCCCTTCGCGCCCTCAATTCCCATGGTAGGAGCGTTGATCGCCCGCAGAAGGAGGGGTCGATTTTCGGCCAATTCGGCGAGGTCCGCGCGGCGGTGCGCACGCTCCGTACATGCTTTGCGCACCGCACGCGCGTGTGCTCGAACGCGCACAGTCCGGGAGGCGGGCATCGCCTCCCGGACCGGTCCGCCACCCGCGGGGATTGAGGTGGCGGTGTCCCCCAGCCCACTGGATCCAGTACAGCGGGCCGACCCACGCAAGGACCATGGAACCGCTCCCCCGATGGCCGGAGAAGAGCGCACGGCCAGGCGCACGGCCACACGGCGGGGGCACGACGCGACAGGCCGTGCACGGTGCGTATATGGGCCGCACTCGCGTACGGACCACAATCCCGCCATCCGGAACAATGCCCCTTAACGCTTGGGATGCGGCGAACTACGCTGGGTTTACGAATGCCGCGTGGTTATGCCATCGCGGCAGCCGTCTGTGTCGAGGGGTGGCGCATGTCCAGGGAGCAACGCGGGCCGAACGAAAAACTCGGCACCGTTCTCGCCCTCGCGGGAATCAGCAACGCAGGACTCGCGCGTCGCGTCAACGATCTTGGCGCTCAACGCGGGTTGACTCTTCGCTACGACAAGACGTCGGTGGCGCGCTGGGTGTCGAAGGGCATGGTGCCGCAGGGCGCCGCGCCGCATCTCATCGCGGCCGCGATCGGCCAGAAGCTCGGCCGCCCGGTGCCGCTCCACGAGATCGGCCTGGCGGACGCGGATCCCGCGCCCGAAGTGGGCCTCGCCTTTCCCAGGGACGTCGGACAGGCGGTGCGCTCGGCCACCGAGCTGTACCGGCTCGACCTCGCCGGCCGCCGGGCCGGTTCCGGCGGCATCTGGCAGTCGCTGGCCGGATCGTTCGCAGTAAGCGCGTACGCAACGCCCGCCTCGCGCTGGCTGATAACCCCCGCCGACAGTTCGGTCGCGCGGGAGGCGAACACCGCCGAGGCCTCCGGCGCACCGCTCAAAGTCGGCCACAGCGATGTGCAGAAGCTGCGGGAGGCCGCCGAGGACGCCAGGCGCTGGGACTCCAAGTACGGGGGCGGCGACTGGCGTTCGTCGATGGTGCCGGAGTGTTTACGAGTGGAGGCGGCACCGCTGCTGCTCGGCGCGTACTCCGACGAAGTCGGGCGGGCGCTGTTCGGGGCGAGCGCCGAACTGACCCGGCTCGCCGGGTGGATGGCCTTCGACACGGGACAGCAGGAGGCCGCGCAGCGGTACTACATCCAGGCGCTGCGGCTCGCCCGCGCGGCGGCCGACGTGCCGCTCGGCGGGTATGTCCTGGCATCGATGTCGTTGCAGGCGACGTACCGCGGGTTCGGCGACGAGGGCGTCGACCTCGCGCAGGCGGCCGTCGAGCGCAACCGGGGGCTGGCCACCGCGCGGACCATGAGCTTCTTCCGGCTGGTCGAGGCACGGGCACATGCGCGTGCCGGTGACGCGCAGGCGGCGGGGGCCGCGCTGAAGGCCGCGGAGGGGTGGCTGGAGCGGGCGCGGGAGGGGGACAACGATCCCTCCTGGCTCGGTTTCTACGGATACGACCGGTTCGCCGCCGATGCCGCCGAGTGCTACCGGGACCTGAAGGCGCCGCGGCAGGTGCGGCGGTTCACGGAGCAGGCGCTGTCGAAGCCGACCGAGGAGTTCGTGCGGTCGCACGGGCTGCGGCTCGTCGTCTCCGCGGTCGCCGAACTGGAGTCCGGAAACCTGGACGCGGCGTGCGAGCAGGGGGTGCGGGCCGTGGAGGTGGCCGGGCGGATCTCGTCGGCGCGGACGACCGAGTACGTGAAGGATCTGCTGCACCGGCTGGAGCCGTACGGGGACGAGCCGAGGGTGGTGGAGCTGCGGGAGCGGGCGCGTCCGCTGCTGATGGCGCCGGCGTGAGGGTCGCCTAGCCGTCTGCCGGGCTCATGTCGTAGGGCGAGTGCGGGTGCGTGGGGGCTGTTCGCGCCCACGCGGCGGCAGCCGCACATCGAAGGCGCCCCGTGCCCTGAAGGGACGCTTCCCCGGCTCCGCGTTTGAAGTGGCTGTCAGTGGCGCAGTGCACTATCGAGCGTGGGAGGTGGTGCAGGTGTCTGCCGGGGTTGCTCATGACTGTGATGTGCTCGTCGTCGGGGGCGGGATCGTCGGGCTGTCCACGGCGTATGCGATCAGCCGGGCCGCGCCCGGTACCCGGGTCACCGTGCTGGAGAAGGAAGCCGGGGCCGCACGGCACCAGACCGGGCGGAACAGCGGGGTCATCCACAGCGGGATCTACTACCGGCCCGGGTCGCTGAAGGCGCGGTACGCCGTCAAGGGTGCCGCCGAGATGGTCAAGTTCTGTGCGGAATACGGCGTCGCGCACGCCGTCACCGGCAAGCTGATCGTCGCCACCGAGCGGGCCGAGCTGCCCCGGCTGCACGCGCTCGTGCAGCGCGGCCGGGAGAACGGGATACCCGTGCGGGAGCTGGGGGCCGCCCAGATCGCGGAGTACGAGCCCGAGGTGCGGGGGCTCGCCGCCATACACGTCGGGACGACCGGTGTGTGCGACTTCGCGGGAGTCGCCCGGCAGCTCGGCGAGGCCTCGGGGGCGGAGATCCGCTACGGGGCCCGGGTCGAGCGCATCGACCGGCGCCCGGAGCGGGGCGTGGCCGTGCTCACCGCGCGCGGAGACGTCGTACGCGGGCGGGTGCTGGTGAACTGCGCCGGGCTGTACAGCGACGAGATCGCCCGGCTGGCCGGGGACGAGCCGGGGATGCGGATCGTGCCGTTCCGCGGGGAGTACTACGAGCTGGCGCGGCGGGAGCTGGTGCGCGGGCTGGTGTACCCGGTGCCGGATCCGGCGTTCCCGTTCCTCGGGGTGCATCTGACCCGGGGCATCGACGGGGGCGTGCACATCGGGCCCAACGCGGTGCCGGCGCTGGCCCGGGAGGGGTACGGGTGGGGGGTCGTACGGCCCCGGGAGGTCGCGGGGACGCTGGCCTGGCCGGGAGCGTGGGCGCTGGCGCGACGGCACTGGCGGTACGGCGGCGGGGAGCTGCGGCGGTCGGTGTCGAAGCGGGCGTTCACGGCGGCCGTACGGCGGCTGCTGCCGGCCGTGACGGAAGCGGACCTGGTGCCGGCGGCGGCCGGGGTGCGGGCGCAGGCCGTGCTGCGGGACGGCTCGCTGGTCGACGACTTCCTGATCAAGGAGAGCGCACGGACCGTGCACGTGCTGAACGCGCCCTCGCCGGCGGCGACGGCCTCGCTGCCGATCGGGCGGGAGGTGGCACGCCGGGCGCTGGAGATGCTGGGCTCGGTGTGACCCGGGCGCGACCCCGCCAACCCGTCCCGCACGGGCCGTAAAATCGACTCCACTGTGTCTGACTCGCTCAATGCCCCAGAGACCCCCCGGCCCGCCGAGACCGTCCCCGGCGCGGGCTCCCCGCATGCTCCCGGTGTGTCCGTCCGGCACACCCGGACCAAGGGAGAACCGCGGTTCCCGGACGGGCCCAGCGCCGATCCGGCCGGATCGCACTTCGAGCGGCGGATCCGCAGCTTCCAGCCACGGCGGAGCCGGGTCACCGCCGGGCAGGCCGACGCCCTGCAGCGGCTGTGGCCCAAGTGGGGGCTGGATATCGACGGGCAGCACGTCATCGATCTCGGTGAGCTGTTCGGCAACGGCAATCCCGTCGTCCTGGAGATCGGGTTCGGGATGGGTGAGGCGACCGCGCAGATGGCCGCCGAGGACCCGGGCACCAACATCCTCGCCGTCGACGTGCACACGCCGGGGCAGGGGAACCTGCTCAACCTCGCCGACCAGAACGGGCTGTCCCACATCCGGGTCGGCAACGGGGACGCGATCATCCTGCTCCGGGAGATGCTCACGCCCGACTCGCTCGACGGGCTGCGGGTGTACTTCCCGGACCCCTGGCCCAAGAAGCGGCACCACAAGCGGCGGCTGATCCAGCCCGAGTTCCTCGACCTCGCCGCGACCCGGCTCAGGCCGGGAGCGATCGTGCACTGTGCGACGGACTGGGAGCCGTACGCCGAGCAGATGCTCGAAGTGCTCGACGCGCACCCGGCGTTCGAGAACACCCAGGCCGAGGGCGGTTTCGCGACACGTCCCGGGTACCGGCCGCTGACCCGTTTCGAGGGGCAGGGGCTGGACAAGGGACATGTGGTGAACGATCTGCTCTTCCGTCGCGTACAGCATCCGGTGCAGCAGGGCGATCAGCACCGACTGGAGTCACCTCGTTAGGGTCGATGCCGTGGCCACCTTTCCGCCGCCGTACCCGCCGTATCCGTCGTACCCCCCGGACCCCACCGGCGCCGGGCTGCGGCATCCCCGCTGGTGGCAGCGGCGCTGGGTGCGGTACGGGGCGCTGAGCACCCTGCTCGCCCTCTCCGGCCTGGTCATCCTCGCGCTGGTGCGGGAGCAGACGGGCACGGAGGGCTTTCTGGTCGGGCTCGGCCTGGCGGTGCTGCCCGTGCCGCTGCTCATAGGCGCGTTCCGCTGGCTCGACCGGGTCCAGCCCGGGCCCTGGCGGAACCTGCTGTTCGCGTTCGCCTGGGGGGCGTGTGCGGCCGCGCTGATAGCGATCGTCGCCAACAGCTTCGCGACGCGGTGGATAGCGACGGCGACGGCGGATCCGAGCAGCGCGGACACGCTCGGGGCGACCGTGATAGCGCCGATCGTCGAGGAGTCCGCCAAGGCCGCGGCCGTGCTCCTGGTCTTCCTGTTCCGCAGACGGGACTTCACCGGGATCGTCGACGGGGTGGTGATAGCCGGGGTCACCGCCACCGGGTTCGCGTTCACCGAGAACATCCTCTACCTCGGTACGGCCTTCGGGACCGACCAGCTGAGCGGCGACACCGGCATCGCCTCCGTCACCGCCGCGACGTTCTTCGTGCGCATCGTCATGTCCCCCTTCGCGCACCCCCTGTTCACCGTCCTCACCGGCATCGGGTTCGGCATCGCCGCGTTCTCCGGGGAACGGCAGCGGGTGCGGCGCGTGCTCGTACCGCTCGCCGGACTGCTGCTCGCGATGAGCATGCACGCGTTCTGGAACGGGTCGTCGACGTTCGGGCAGTACGGGTTCTTCGCCGTGTACGGCATGTTCATGGTGCCGGTGTTCGGGCTGCTGACCTGGCTGGCGATCTGGACGCGGCAGCGGGAGCTGCGGACCGTGCGGGAGGAGCTGCCGGCGTACGTGTACGCCGGGTGGCTGGGGGCGGCCGAGCCGTTCGTCCTGGGGTCGATGCGGGCGCGGCAGATGGCCAGGGAGTACGCCGCGTACCACTTCGGCAAGCCGGCCGGGCGGGCGGTCGCCGAGTACGAGGCGTACGCGACGACGCTCGCCCTGCTGCGGCGCCGGGGGCAGCGGGGGCGGGCGGGCGCCGACTTCGTGGAGCGGGAACGGCACCTGCTGACGGAGCTGCGCAGCCGACGTGAGCTGGTCCGCCCCGCCCTCGACTACGCGGCCCGCACCGCCGCCCCGAACGGCTGGCCGGGCTACGCGCCACCGGCCTACGGGGCACCGGGGTGGTACGGGGCGGCGGTGCCGTATCCGTCCTACAACCCGTACCGGGGTTAGCGGGAAAAGCGGGCGTCAGGCGGAGGCCGCCGTGAGCCGGGTCAGCTCCTGGTCCGTCAGCTCCAGGTCCGCCACGCCCAGCAGGGCCGGGAGCTGTTCCAGGGCGCGGGCCGAGGCGATGGGGGCCGTGACGGTGGGCTGGGCCGCCAGCCAGGCCAGGGCGACCGTGGGGACCGGGGCGGAGTGGGCCTCGGCGATCTCGTCCAGGGCGGTCAGCACCTTCTGACCCCGCTCGGTCTCCAGGTACTGGGCCGCGCGGCCCGCGCGGGCGCTGTCGACCGTCGTGCCCGGGCGGTACTTGCCGGTGAGGAAGCCGGCGGCCAGGGCGAAGTACGGGACCGCCGCGAGGCCGGTGCGGGAGGCCAGGTCCTGGAGGGGGCCCTCGTAGGTGTCGCGGGAGACCAGGTTGTAGTGGGGCTGGAGGGCGACGTACCGGGCGAGGCCCTCGCGGTCGGAGAGGTCCAGGGACTCCTGGAGCCGCTCGGCGGTGATGTTGGACGCGGCGATGTGCCGGACCTTGCCCGCCCGCACCAGTTCGTCCAGGGCGCCGATGATCTCCTCGACCGGGATCTCGGGCTTGTCGAAGTGGGTGTAATACAGGTCGATGTAGTCGGTGTCCAGGCGGCGCAGGGACGCGTCGGCGGCGGCCTTGATGTTGGCGCCCGACAGGCCCGGGTAGTCGGGGTGCTGGCTGACCTTCGTCGCGATCACGACGTCGTCGCGGTTGCCGCGCGCCTTGACCCACTTGCCGATGACGGTCTCGGACTCGCCGCCCTTGTGGCCCTCGATCCAGGCCGTGTACGAGTCGGCGGTGTCCACGAAGTTGCCGCCGGCGGCCGTGTACGCGTCGAGGACGGCGAAGGAGGCGGCCTCGTCGGCGGTCCAGCCGAAGACGTTGCCGCCCAGGCAGAGCGGAAAGACCTCCAGGTCGGAGGCGCCGAGCTTACGGAGGGAACGGGAAGCGGAAGAACCGGAAGAAGGGGTCATGCCTCAGTTCAACACCGGCTGCCGGTGCGCCCATGCCGACGCAACGCGAAGTTCTCGTAAAAGCGGAATGCACCGGGGTACCGCGGGTACACCGAACCGGCAGCCCTGACGTCGGGGGGTTGTCGTCAGGGCCGCCGGGGATCAGTGGGGTCCGTCAGGGGTTGAGGCCCTTGCCGCGCAGCCAGGTCATCGGGTCGATGCCGGTGGCCTGACCGCCGGGGTGGACCTCCAGGTGGAGGTGCGGGCCGGTGACGTTGCCGGTGGCGCCGACGCGGCCGATGACGTCACCGGTGGCGACCTTCTGGCCGACCTTGACGCCGATCGAGGACTGGTGACAGAACCACAGCTCGGTGCCGTCGTCGAGGGTGAGGATGGTGCGGTAGCCGTACGAGCCGGCCCAGCCGGCCTCCGTGACGGTGCCGCTGTGCACGGCCTTGATCAGCGTGCCGGTGGGAGCGGCGAAGTCGAGGCCGGTGTGGTAGCCGGAGGCCCACATCGAGCCGGCCTGCCCGAAGGTGCCGGTGATCGTGTAGGAGACGACCGGCAGCGTGTACTGCTTGGCCAGCGCGGCGAGCCGCTGCTGCTCGGCCTGTGCCTTCTCGGCGGCCTGTGCCTGCTCCTTGGCGTCGGCGGCCTTGGCGGCCGCCGCCTTCTCCGCCTTGGCCTCCGCGTCGGAGACCGCCTTGTCGGCGGCGGCCACGGCCTTGGCGGTGGCCTTGACGTCGAGCTGGGTCTGCTGCTGCTCGGCCTGGGCGATGATCCGGCTGCGCAGCGCCTCACCGGCGTCGGCCGAGGAGTCGGAGGAGTCCGCGTCGGTGGCGGGCGTCGTGGTGACGCTGCTGAGCGCGGTCTGGGTGACCTGGTGGCCGCCGTCCTCGCCGAGCAGGGAGTCGACGGACGACGGCAGGTCGGGCAGCGAGATGGAGACCGGCGGCTTGCCGGTGTTGGCGCTGGCCATGCCGCCCGCGCCGACGGCGGCGATGACGCCTACGCCGAGGACCGTGGAGCTGCGGGCGAGCCCGCCGCCGCGCTGCTTGGCGACCCGGTGCCGGCCGCGTACCGGGGCGAGGGACTCCTCGGTGGGGTTCCACTCCTCCCAGGGGCCCTCGTCGGTGCGGTAGCCGCCGTAGCCGAAGGTCTCGGGTTGACGCTGGCTGGGCACGAACGGAGCTGTCGGAGCAGGCGGGTTGGACGCCACGCGGGCGCACTCCTTTCCTTCCGCTGCCTACCGGGTTAGCTGACGGGTTCGGAGCGGGAAGGTCTCCTACGCGCGTATACCGGCCGTTTCGTACCCGGCGGCAGCCGTGCGATTCACCCCAAGGTGGTGGTTCCCCGGTTCCCTTGCGGGATTCGGCGCGTGCGCGCGGAGCCGTCGCGGGTGACGGCTGGGACGACCGCGCTGCGTTATCGAACGTTAATAGACCCGGCTGTCAGATTCCAAGCTGTTCTCCTTGATCATTAAGCTTTCAAAGCATGGACTTACCTGCCATGAACGGTCAAAAACGGTCGACTTGACCCTGCGTTCTGTCCAGCTCAGGAGTCACAGGCGTTTTGATGGTGACTCAGCCGTTACGCGGAGGGCGGTCGTCCGTGCACCGAGGGTGACAATCCCCAGAACGGCCGCGTGATCGCGCTCAGGGCCGCCGTACGGCCAGCAGCGCCATGTCGTCCGTCATGCCGCCGCCGGTGTGCCGGCGCACCTCGGCCGCGAGCCGGGCCAGCAGCGCGCCGGGGGCGGTGACGACACGGCCGGTCAGCCGCCGCTCGGGGTCGTAGAACCGGCCGTGCGCGTCCCGCGCCTCGGAGAGGCCGTCGGTGTACAGCAGCAGCGTGGCCCCGCTCGGGAACGCGTACTCGGCGGCCCGGTCCGGCCAGGCCCCCAACTCGCCCATCCCGAGCGGCAGCGCGGCCTCGGGCACCCGTACCGGGCGCACCTCGCCGTCGCCGTACACCAGCAGGGGCGGCGGATGGCCGCGGTTGACGACCCGGATCGCGCCGTCGCCGTGCGGGAGTTCGACGAGTACGGCGGTGGTGAACCCCTCGACCGCCTCGAGGCCGCCGCGCCGGACGCCCTCGCGGGCCAGCGCCCGCTCCAGCCGCCCCGCCACCGCCTCCAGCGTGGCCTCCTGCTCGGCGGCCTCCCGGAACGCGCCGATGAGCACGGCGACGGCGGCGACCGCGCCCATGCCCTTGCCGCGGACGTCGCCGACGATCAGCCGTACGCCGTACGGGGTGTCCTGGACGGCGTACAGGTCGCCGCCGATGAAGGTGCCCTCCTGGGCCGCCTCGTAGCGGGCCGCGATCTCGAAGCCGCCGATCCGCTCGGCGGGCTCGGGCAGGACCGCCCGCTGGGCGGCCTCGGCGATCTCGCGGGCGGAGGCGAGGCGCTGGTCGCCGAGGCGCACGACCCGGTTGATGCCGACGGCGAGGGCGGCGACGGTGACCACGGTGAGGACCTCGGTGACCGTGTCGACGTTCGGGCCGAAGCCGAAGCGGGCGTGCACGGCGTAGGCGGCGAGGAAGGACGTGAGGCCGGTCAGGACGGTGGTGCGCAGCGAGGAGAGGGGCGCGGCGATCAGCGGGGCGGCCGTGAAGAACGGGACCGCCGTGAAGGCCTGTGGGGTGAGGATGTCGTAGCAGACGCCGGCGACGATCAGCAGGGCCGGCAGGAAGCGGGCCAGGGTGCGGACGGCTGCGGACCCGTCCTCCTGCGCCTCTCCAGGGGCCACGGTACGACTCCCCATATGTCCCAGGTGTCCAATGCGTGTCCGTCCAGGTTTGCGGCTGCAAGTGTGCGGGGGCGAGCGGTGTGGGCCGGGCGGATGAGTGCGGACGGATGTGATGAGGGACACGTGCCGGGATATGACCCGGTAGGTGACGGTAAATGACTCAGGGCCGGAATCCTCGTTCTTGGATTCCGGCCCTGATTCTTCAGTAGCGGGGACAGGATTTGAACCTGCGACCTCTGGGTTATGAGCCCAGCGAGCTACCGAGCTGCTCCACCCCGCGTCGGTGACACCAGCATACGCCATCGGAAGGGGGAGAGTCACACGGGTTAAGAGAGGTCAGCCGAGCAGGTGCGCGTTCGGGGTCTTCGCCAGGTCCTCGTACTCGCCCAGCACCAGCACCGCCACCCCCGCCTCCCGCAGCATCCCCGTCCCGTCGGCCGCCGCCACGAAGGTGTCCGGCTCGCGCCACGCCGTCACCACCCGCCGTACCCCGGCCCGGAGGATCAGCTCGGCGCAGGGGCGCGGCCGGGACGCGCGGTGGGTGCAGGGTTCGAGGCTGGTGTAGACGGTGGCCGTGGCCAGCCGGGGATCGGCCGGGGGGATCTTGGCCAGGGCCGCCTCCTCCGCGTGGACGACGGAGTCGCCGGCCTCCCGGGAGTGGCCGCGGGCCAGTTCCGTGCCGTCGGCCGCGACCACCACCGCGCCGACGCTGAACGCGGTCCGGGAGGGCGGGCAGTCGGCCGCCAGCCCGCAGGCGAGGCGCAGCCAGTGCCGGTCCGCGGCGGACGCCACCGCACCCGCGCCGGGCGCGGTGGGCTCGTACCGCATCAGGACGACGTCCTCGATACGGCGGCTCTCCAGGAGCCGCAGCCGCCCGGCCTGGTACCCGCCCGGGCCGAACAGGCGCGGTGCCTTCGGGTCGCCCACGAAGAGCGGGGCCAGGACCAGCTGGAGTTCGTCGGCCAGGCCCTGCTGGAGAAGCTGGGTGTGGACGGTGCCGCCGCCCTCGACCATCAGCCGGCCGACCGCCCGCTCCTCGTGCAGGTCCGTCAGCAGCGCGGGCCAGTCGAGACCGGCGCCGAGGGAGACGACGTCCGCGGCGATACCGAGGCCGCGGATCCGCGCCGCGCCCGCCTCCGTCGTGTACACGACCTTCTCGCCGCCGGTGTGCCAGAACTTCGCGTCCGGGTCGAGGTCGCCGGTCGCGGTGACCGTGACCTTGAGGGGGTACTCGGGCTTGCCCGCGGCGGTCCGGGCCGCGCGCCGCCCGGCGTCGTTGACCAGGAGCCGCGGGTTGTCCGCGCGGATGGTGCCGGCGCCGATCAGGATCGCGTCGACGGAGGCCCGCACCTCGTCGACGCGGTCGAAGTCGGCCGGGGACGAGAGCAGCAGGCGGTCGGGGCCGGTGTCGTCGAGGTAGCCGTCGAGGGAGACGGCGGCGGACAGCAGGACGTAGGGGTACGGCATCGGACGTGCTCACTCCCGAGGGCGACGGGCAGGCTTGGTTAAAGTTTGAAACAAACCTACACTGGCCGCATGACGACTCGCTGGCTGACGCCGAAGGAGCAGCGCGCCTGGCGCGCCTACATGGCGGCGACGAACCTCCTGGAGGATGCGATCGACCGGCAGCTCCAGCAGGACGCCGGCATGCCGCACCTTTACTACGGCATCCTCGCCAACCTCTCCGAGGAGCCGGAGCGCAAGCTGCGCATGACCGACCTCGCCCAGAAGGCGAAGATCACCCGGAGCCGGCTGACGTACGCCGTGACGCGGCTGGAGAAGGACGGGCTGCTCCGGCGCGAGGACTGCCAGTGGGACAAGCGGAGCAGCTTCGCGATCCTGACGGACGAGGGTATGGCGGTGCTGGAGCGCACGGCGCCGGGGCATGTGGAGACCGTGCGGGCGGCGGTCTTCGATCACCTCTCCGACGAGCAGGTGGAGCAGCTGGAGGAGATCAGCTCGGTGATCGCGCGGGCGCTGGAGGGTGACGCGACGACCCCGCGGCCGACCTCCGACGAGGTTCCCTGGCGGCGGCGGTCGTCGCCGTGTTCCGGCTCCTCGTAAGACCTCGGCCCGCCGTGAGACCTCGTGGATATTCCCGCGAAATCCTGTTGCTTCAAATTTAAAACATGGATAGGGTTCCAGCCGTGGATCTGCTTCAAATCTGAAGCAGAGGCCGCTACCGTCCTCCACCCGGACACAGGAGAACCCGATGCCCGACTTCCCCGCCGCCACCCAGCGCGCCCGCGTCCGGGTTCCGCTGCGTTTCACCGACGGCTACAGCGTCGACGCCGAAGTCGTCACTTTCCATGGCCTCACCGACGGCCAGGAACATGTGGCCGTCGTCCTGGGCGATCCCGCCCCCGGCACGCTCCCGCTGGTCCGGCTGCACTCCGAGTGCCTGACCGGCGACGTCTTCGGCTCGGCCCGCTGCGACTGCGGACCCCAGCTGCGCGAGGCCGTCGAGCGCATCGCGGAGCGCGGCGGCATCCTGCTCTACCTGCGCCAGGAGGGACGCGGCATCGGCCTCTACAACAAGCTCGACGCCTACGCCCTCCAGGACCAGGGCCTCGACACCTACGAGGCGAACGCCGCCCTCGGCCTCCCCGAGGACGGCCGCGACTACACCGCCGCCGCCCAGATGCTGGCCGCTCTCGGCGTCACCGAGCTCGACCTGCTCTCCAACAACCCCGACAAGGCGGAGCAGCTGCGCGGCCTCGGTGTCACCGTCCGCGACCGCGTCCCGACCGGCGTCTTCCGCACCGCGCACAACGTCCGCTACCTGCGCGCGAAGGTCCTGCACACCCAGCACACGCTGCCGCTCGGCGAGCTGACGGAGCTCAACGCGGGCTGAGATACGGGACCGGGAGAGCAGGCCGAGAACCCGGGCCGGGCTGGGCTGGGCCCCGGCGGCACGGCCGCGCCGGATGGGCCGGATGTGCCGGCAACGGGAGCGCAGCGACACCCGGCGGCAGGAGCCCCCCGGTGGCGACCAGCCGGCGCGCGTTCTCGACGACCACCTCCACCGGGAGGGCCCCAGAGCGCGAGAGCGGATCAGGAGAGCCAGTCGGTGTAGTGGGTAGGGGCGAGGTGGGCGTCCTCGTCGGTGAGGACGTCGCCCTTGACCGCGGCGAACATGCCGGCGGTGGGGTCGGTGACGACGGTGCGGTTGTCGCCCTTGCGGGACAGCGTGAGCCGGCCCAGCTCGTCCAGGGTGAAGACGTCGGGGCCGGCGATGTTGCGGATGCCGTTGAGCGGAGCGCCCGCGGCGACCTCCGCGACCGCCGCGGCCACGTCCCCGGCGGCGATGGGCTGGATGGGCGTGGCGGGCAGCCGGACGGTGTCGGCGTCGGAGGTCCAGGACATGACGGCGTCCATGAACTCCATGAACTGCGTCGCCCGGACGATCGAGTAGGGGACCCGCCCGTCCGCGAGCAGGTGCTCCTGGAGCGTCTTGGCCCGGTAGTAGTCCAGCTCCGGCACCTGGTCCACGCCGACGATCGAGAGGATGACGACGTGGCCTGTGCCGGTCTTGCGGGCCGCGGCCAGGAGGTTGTCCATCGAGGTCTGGAAGAAGGCCGGGGAGGCCTCGTCGAAGGTCGGGGAGTTCGTCAGGTTGACGACGACGTCGGCTCCCGCCAGTGCCTCGTCCAGTCCCCGGCCGCCGATGATGTCGACGCCGGTGGACTTCGAGTGCGGTACGGCCTCGTGCCCGGCGGCGGTCAGATCCTTGACGACCTGCGATCCGATCAGTCCGGTACCGCCGATGACTGCGATCTTCATGGCATGCCTTTCGCAGGGGTTATGTACAGAAATATGACATCCGAATGGTTACGTGGGCGGGGCAACGAACCGTCCCCTCGTCGGCCACGGAGGGGCGGCGGCGTCAGAGGCCGTCGACGAACGTGACCGTCTCGCCGAGCGGCGCCCGGCCCGTACGGGAGTAGTCCACCGTGACGTCCTCGTGCCCGATCGACATGCCGCAGAAGAGGACGAGTTCGTCCGGGGGCGACAGGACCTCCGCGACGGTCCGGTGGAACTTCGCCCACGCCATCTGCGGACAGCTGTGCAGCCCTTCGGCACACCGCCGCGGCACGACATGCCGACGTCGGACCATCGGGGGCGGCTCAGGCGGAGGCGGCCCGCTGACTGGCCTCCAGGTCCTCGCGCGGGACACCGAGTGCGTCGTGGCGCTGCGCACCGGAGGCGGACCGCACTCGGGCTCGTCCCAGGGGTCGCCCGAGATCAGGCGGGCGCCGGGGCGCTTATCCCTCGTCGTCCGCGGGATGGGCAAACCGGGTCAGCAGATCCCTCAGCTGCTCCACCTCGTCGGAACCCAGTTCGGCGGCAAGGCGTCCGGCGAGCGGCTCCGCCGCCACATGGACGGCGTCGAAGAGTTCCAGTCCCTGAGGCGTGATCTCCACCTCCCGGACCCGCCGGTCCCCCGGAACGGCCTTCCGTACGGCCAGGCCCTTCCGTTCCAGGTCATCCACGACCCGCATGATGCCGGCCTTGTCCGTCCCCGTCGCCGCCGCCAGGTCCCGCTGCACCGTGGGCCCCTGATTGACGAGCACGATCAGCACCGCGAAGTGCCGCAGCTCGATGCCGAACGGCCGCAGCGCCTCCCCCATCACCGCGGCCGCGTGCCAGTGCGCCCGGCGCAGAAGCAGGCCGAGAGCGAACGGCGAGGTGTCCCCGGGGCGATCCGTCGCACGCGAGGCGGTGGTTCGGGCAGGAAGGTCGGCGGCCATGGGGCCAGACTACTTCAACCAATACGGTATCGCCTGAAACTAAATGCGGTAGCGGCGCGGCACCCGGGCGCCGCACAACGGGTCTGCTCCGCTCAGACAAGGGCACGACCAGGTTCGCGGAACGCCCCATTCCGGCTGACGTGCTTTGTCGTGATGATGTCTCGCCGTAAAGGAACTCGCACCGAGATCGGCGGCCAGAACACCTACCGTTCCGGATCGATATCCGGATGCTTCGCACCATGGTCGTTGCGCAATGGAATACCTTGATGCGATCATGACAGTTGGCGCGAGCGTTCCACCGCTCACGCCTTTCAGTCAACCACCGGCAGCGGAATACCGGTTGGGGTTACGGCGGGGCAACGCCGCTATCCCGCCCCGCCGTCGGCCCACACATCAGGAGAAACGAATATGGCGGAGCTCACTCAATCCGCGACGCGGGCACGCAAGACGATGGCGCGAGCGTTCGCGATGGCGGGCCTGGCCGTGGCGGCCGTCACCGTGGCCGCCCCGACAGCGCTGGCCAGCGGCACGAGCCCCACTACGTACGGCTGTTACTCCACCTGGGGCAACACGGGGTCCAACGGACACTGCCAGTCGGTGACGCGTACCGGTGACTTCCAGAACGAGGTCGACTGCAGCTTCGGCGGAGACTCGTCGATCTGGTACCTGTTCCACTCCGGCTCCTCCCACGACACTTGGGGCTACGCGGAGTGCACGTTCTCCGCCAACCGGTCCTGGATCAACTTCAAGGTCGACTCATAAGAAGCAACACGAGATAAGCACCGCAGGGGTGTCCCGACTCGGGGCACCCCTGCAGTGTGTCCATTGAGCGGACGCATGCACAATTCGAGAATCACGTACAACGCAGGTAATTCCCCTGCCGGCTAGCCGCTCCGCTGGAATAGGCGCCACAACCGGCTGACGCGCCAGGGAGTCAGCGCCATCGCGCCCCCGCCCACCAGCAGGCTGCCGATCGCGATGCCCCAGCAGGGAATCGAGTATCCGGGCTGATCGGTCCAGTCCCACCATCGGAACCGTCCCAGGCCGTCGACCTGCCAGTACGTCAGGGGGAACAGAGTGGCCAGCGGAAGGATCCAGGAAAATCGCCATCCCCATGCCCGCCCGGACAGCAGGGCGAGCCCGGCCCAGATCAGCAGGCCTCTCAGGAGCAGCAGAACCGTCTCCACGGGGCTCACGAACGCCTCTGCCGCGACGAGCAGCACCGCCGCCACCGAGACGGCCCCGACCAGGAAGGAGATCTCGACCCGCCGGAACCCCCTCGCCGCCGCCTCCTCCAGGGAGTCCATGGCACTGCCGAGGCCGCCTACGGCGAGCACAGCCAGGGCGAGGGGAACCTCATGCCGCAGCGGGGTCGCGGAGGATCCGCTGCCGCTGAAGGGGAAATCGAGCCGGGCCGACCCGAACGCCACATCGCAGGCGATCACCACAGCCCAGCCCACGACGATTCCGCGGAAGCGATGAGCCTGCAGGTAGCGGGTCCAGGACTCACGGAGATCAAGCACAGCGCGTACCCTCGATCACCTTGATCCGCTTCTTCGCCCAGGCCTCCTGTGCCGGCCCGGACTGCTTGATCAGCCTTGCGATCGCCTTCTGGTCGACCCCGGGCGGCCCGCCGTGGATGTCGGACGGCTGCCCGGCACCCGAGATCCGGGCTGCGAGCCACGAGTCGAGCTCGAAGTACGCCATCGTGCGGCGGTCTTCGGCGGCGCTGGTCGCCGCCTGGCAATAGCGCGGAGTGGACTCCCGGGAGACGGCGATGGACATGCTGTCGGCCACCTCCCACATGGATCCCTCGAAGATCGAGAAGTCGGTGTCCTGGCCCTTGCCGCCCCTCAGCCCTTCCTCGTAGAACACCGAGGGGGATTTGATGACGGAAGGAAGTCCGGACACGCGCTCTGCCATCGCCTCAAGCCGCGGCATGTACATACGCTCTTCGGGCCATACGCAGATCTTCGGCTCGGTACGCGTGCACATCTGACCGCTCGGATTCGCTCGCGCCGTCTGCACCGGTCCTGCCGTGACCACGCCAGCCAGGCATGCGACGGCCAGCACGGAACTGCCGATGGCCGGCAGCCTGGCGATCACCTTCCCCCGTCCGCCGGTGTAGCCGGGCAACGTCCGTGGCGTGAGAACGGCGACGACCACCGCGGAGAGCGCCAGACCCCATCGAACGGCAAGACGCTCCGGAGTCACTTCCACGGCAGGACCGCCGGAGAGTACGAACAGGCCGGCCTTCATGGGGCCGCCGTTCATCGTCACCACCACGAAGCAGGCCAGCCCGCAGATGACCGGGGTGGCGAAAGCGGACGGGAACCACCGCCCCGCGATGTGGCCGACGGCGATGCACAGGACGATGAGTGCCGCCCCCAGCAGCAGGTAACTGGGCCACAGGAATCCGGGTCCGGCGTCGTCGTAACTGACCGCCACCGCAACCGCGGCACCCACGGCGTAGGCGCCGCCGCCGTAGACGGCGACCGCCGCGATGTGCACTCCCTCGACCTGCCACCTGGGCCGGGTACCCGCGGTGTGCTGGTCCTCGAAGCCGAGTCGATGGATTCGGCCGGAGGCCCAAGCGGCGTAGGCCGCCAGGAACGGGCCGAGATAGAAGGCGGGTACCTGGGCCGCCGCACTGGCCTGCGGCCAGACGCCGATCCACCATTGGGCGCGGCCGAAGAGAACCGCCACGTCCAGGGCGACGAGGACGGGGAACCACCAGCGCAGGGGAGAGCGCCGCAACTCCGTCAAGAGGACGCGCATCAGGAAAGCGCCCCCTGCCCCGACAAGGCCGCCATGTATCCGCGTTCCAACGGGCTGTCGCCGGCCACTCCCGATCGGGCGTTCTCCGCAAGGGCGTCGGGGGTGCCGCGGAAGAGGAACCTTCCGGACTGCATGACGACGACCTGGTCGCAGACTGCCGCCACGTCCTCGACGAGATGTGTGCTCAGGACGATCGCCGCATCCGTCAACGATCTGATCAGCTCGCGGAACTCCAGGCGCTGTGCCGGGTCCAGGCCGACGGTCGGCTCGTCCAGGAGCAGCAGTCGCGGCGAGCCGACGATTGCCGCGGCAATGCCTGCGCGCCGCAGCATGCCACCCGAGAGAGATTTCATCTGGGCCTGCGCCCGTCCGTCGAGCAGGACGGACGCGATTGCCTTCAGAGCCGCGCCGTGGGCCTCACCGTTGGGAACCCCACGCAGCCACGCGCTGTATCTGACGAAATCGTAGACCGAAAAGGACGGGTAATATCCGAATTCCTGGGGCAGGTAGCCGATCGCAGGGCGAGCCGCCCTGGCCGACCGCTCGGAGTGCACCTTTCTGCCGCAGATCTCCAGAGTCCCCTCCTGAGGAGGCGCGACCGTGGCGAGAGTGCGGAGAAGCGTTGTCTTTCCCGCACCGTTGGGACCCAGAAGTCCGTAGACCCCCACGGGGAGTTCCCAGTCGAGTCCGCTGATCACCTGGTGCCGGCCGTAGCCCTGCGCGATTCCCGACAGCGAAGCGATCGGTTCCACGTCGTTCCTTTCACGTGCGCGACCGGGTGCCGCCAGAGGGCGGCACCCGGTCACATCACCTCTGCCTGCCGAGGTATGTCAGGACGTGTACATGATGTAGGACGATTCGATGTCAAACGTGCACTCGACCCCGCCCCACTTCGAGTTCGACTCCCCGGCCCCGAAGTACGTCCAGAGCGAGTCCTCGTTGCCGAAGGTGCACACGCCGCGGTTCTTGTACTGGCCGGTCTTCGTCACGGAGACGCAGTGCCCCACCGATCCGGTGCTCCCCCAGGTGGAGTAACAACCGTTGAGTTTGGCGCTCGTGCCGCTCGCCAACGCAGACGGCGCGGCCAGGGCGACGGCCGCGATCGCCACGCCCGTGAGCGCGACGACGCGCGCTATGGTGTTCCGCGTCCGTCTTGCGGGCTGAGTGTGCTCCGTCATCACTGTCTCCTCCTGATGTGCAGAGCGATGACGGGGGTGGGGCCGCAGCGTTGCCCCGCTGCGGCCCCAACCATGCTGTCCCGCCACCGATAGTTGACTGCGAAGGCTTGATAAAGCGCCCCCGCGATTGTCATGATCACACCATTTTTTGGATCTTGCAACGGCGTTACACGGAGGGCAGCATTCCGCCCCGGTTCCGGTGCTGGATCTTCTTCAGCTTCCGCTTGACGGGGCGGGCCGGACCCGCTGGCCGGCCGCTCGGTCCGGCCCGTGCGGCCGCCCGTCGGGCACGCCCGCCGACAGGGCGGCGGCGAAGCGGGGCCAGGTCAGCAGGACGACCGGATAGATGGCGTAGCCGATACGGGTCGCCGGGGACAGCACTATCGCCAGGGCCAGACCGAGTGCCAGCCGGTCGGCACCGGCCACGGCGCCTCGCGGCGGGCGGATCAGGAGCGAGAGGCCCACACCCGCGGCGCTCAGCGCGATGAGCGCCACCGTGACCGCCTCGCCGTGCGGGACCAGGACAACGATCAGATGCCCCAGCAACGGGCTCTGCGCGGACGATGCGACGGGGCCGAAACCCAACGGGTAGAGAACGACGTTGCGGTAGAAGGCACCGCTGTTCGCCAGGGCCACGGGCAGGGCGGTGCACAGCGCGATCCCCACCGCTCCCGCCGCGCACCTGAGCGCAGCACGCCGCCCGCCGCGCACCGCCAGCACGACGACGAGCACCGGAATAGCAGGCCAGGCGGTCCACTTCAGCGCGGCCGCCGCGCCCAGGGCCAGCCCGGCCCGGCCGGCATCGCCTCGCTGGGTGAAGGCCAGGGCCAGGCAGAGCAGTCCGATGACCGGCGGGTCCACACCACCGATGGTGAGCGGCAGCGCGACGACGGGACAGGCGATCAGCCACAGCACGCCCGTCCTGCCGGCGACCCCGCGCGCGGTGCCGGCCCGGCCGGCGTCCGCGTCCCGGCCGTTGGTCAGCACCCGTACCGCGCCCGCTACGGCCGCCAGGAAACCGACGAGGAACCACAACCGGGCGCTGGTGAACGGCGTGTCACCGAACAGCATGTGCGGTATGCCGAAGAGCGCCATGCCGGGGAGGTAGGGATTGAAGTCCCGCACCACGTGCGGTGTGGAGCGGTACGGGCTTCCGGAGGTGAACAGCAGGTCGGCCGCCCGTTCCACGACGCCGACCTCCATCTGCTCCTTGCTGATCACCGTCAGGTACAGCAGGGGCACGACGACCGCACCGACGACCGCGACCACGGCGGGGGCCGGTGCCCACGGCGCGGACGACCTCGCCGCGACCAGTGCGGCACATCCGTAACCAAGTGCGGCGGCCAGGCCCCATGCCTCCTGCGAGGTGTCGGCGGGCGACAACAGACCCACCACGAGTGCGGACACGGCGCAGACCACCAGCAAGGGCCAGTCCCACCGTCGCCCGACGCGCGGCGACTTGCCGGTGGTCGTGGCGCCCGACTCTCCCGGGTGAAGGGCAGTCGACATCAGGCACCGGCATTTCGCCGGATGCGGACGCCGAGGTCCGCCGCACGATGCCGCCGTTGACGCGTACCGGGTCTGTGGAGGCCGAGTGGAGGGGGGTTGTCGATCATGGAGGGACTATACATTTGATGTGTACACGTCACGACCATCCCGTCGGCGTCAGCTGTACGACGCGAGGCAGCCGACCTCGAAGAGGGCGAAACCCGTCCCCGGGTTCCGTCCGACAGCCGCCCGATCCGCAGACCATCACCACATCCGCCGGCAGCCGACCATGCGCGAAACTGTGCAGACAGCTGCGACTACCGCCCCGGCATCGAACCCCGCCGAGCAGTTGATGCGTAAATAGCTGAATCCCAAATGACTCTGCATTTGCGCATCATCAAGGCCCTATTAAAGTGGGCCATATGAGTGAGACAGCAACGAAATTCTACGTAGTAAAGAAAGGCGACAACCTGAACAAGATTGCCGCCACATACGGTCTGACGCTGGACCAGATCCTGAAGTGGAATCCGGAGATCACCAATCCGAACGTGATTCAGATAGGCCAGCGGGTCCGCGTCTCCGCACCGGAGTCCTCCGGCGAGTACCAGCCCTTCCCGGGTGCCGACTTCTTCGTGCCGGACACGGCCAGCCCGATCATCGAGGCCATGGGCAACCGCCTCATCGAGGAGCACTGCTCGGCCTACCCCGGCGGCCCCGACGATCATTGGAGCGACGCCGACCGGGCCTCCTACGTCAAGTGGCAGCAGAAGCTGGGATTCTCGGGCAAGGACGCGGACGGCATTCCGGGCAGGAATTCCTGGGACAAACTCCACGTACCCGCCGTTCTGACCGAGTGATCACCCTTCGGCCTCTTCGTCGGCCGAGCGGGACCCTGCTGGTCCGGCACGGGGTGCAGGCCCTGCTGCGGGGACGACGGTCGTGCGGCCGGCGGCGGTCGGAGGATCCAGGGGACCACGTACCGACTCCAGGACCCTTTGGCCCTGCCGGTCGACCCATTTGGTGAAGAGTTCCTGGGAGTATCCGAAGATGACGGCCCAGGCGATGATCTGGGCCGAGGAATCCAGCGCGGTGAGCCCCGGCACGAAGCCGCCCCGCATGAGGAGAAGGCCGAGCACGGCGGTGAGGGCACCCGCGGGGAGCTTCAAGGCCGCGAGGGCGACCGGCACCGGATAGGTAGTCGAGGTACCCCTGATATTCCGCAGCGCTGACGCGGCCGCGACTCCGGCGGCGACCAGGCCGACGATCTCCACGACGACGTAGTCGCCCCATGACGTGACGGCAGCGAAGTTCTGGTCGAGTTCGGTGGAGTCGAGAGAGCCCTGACTGGCCGTGGGGCAGACGATCACATAAGGGACCTTCGAATCAGTGGCAGGCTGAGCACTCTGCCGTGAGGGGTTGAAGCACAGCGGAACGGAGTCCGGGAAGAAAGCCGTCAGTACTGCCACCCCTGCCGCCAGGACGAACAGAAAGGCGGCCACCCCACAGACGATGCGCACGAAACTGCCCGCACGGAGCTTCTCACGCAAGGTCACGCTGTACGCGACATCCACGGCTTCGAGGACGACGACCAGATCCGTCTCGTCGATGGCCCGCCGGTGGGCGTACTTCTCCATCACGACTTCCGTGGCAACCCTGCGTGGGTCGTCGCGTGCCAGGTGTTCTCTGACCACGGCGAGGAGTCCCGGAAGATAGGGAGCCACCTCGGCGGGGGACGAGAGGAACGACTTCAACCAGAGCAGGCGTGCGGTGTTCAAGTGGAGCTGCGCCGCGGTGACATGTGACCCGAGCGGAGCCCGGCGATGCTCGTCGAAGGTCAGGGTCTGCTCCGCGCAGTCGATCTCCTCGTCGGCCGCACCCAGAATCGCCTGGCCGTCCGGCCTGCCGGACGCCTCCACCACGTGCCTGCGCTCGCTGACCAGGGCCCGGAGTTTACGGACCGTGGCACGGGCGTCCTCACCGAGTTCCCAGGAGCGCCGCTCGCGGTACCACTCCGGGTATCGCCCCGGCACCCTTCCGCGAACCCACCGACCAAGACCCATGGGCCCATGGTCCGCATCCAGCCACGCGCCGACGGCGATTGCCCCGAACGGTGGTGCGTCGCCCTCAACCCGCCGCCGGCTTTCCCACCCTCCGCCAGTGGCTTTCGCTCTACAAGAGGACGACGCACCCCCGCCGCTCCAGTTCGGTCAGCAGCGACGGAAGCGGCTCACAGTCGTTCCACCGCAAGTCCAGCTTCTCCAGCGCGGGCATGTCGGCGACCCAGTCCGGCAGCCGCGTGAGGTGGTTGCTGCGTACG
Organism: Streptomyces sp. NPDC058683; assembly: GCF_042716195.1. NCBI lineage: Bacteria > Bacillati > Actinomycetota > Actinomycetes > Kitasatosporales > Streptomycetaceae > Streptomyces > Streptomyces sp. NPDC058683. Next base: position 49,770 of record NZ_JBHXSK010000052.1, on the reverse strand, counting down.
TCGAGTTGGCGCAGTCGGGACAGGCCGGCCAGCACCTCCGGGAGTTCGGTGAGGGTGTTCTCCCGCAGGTCGAGATGGCGCAGTTCGCGGAGGTCGGCCATGGATGGCGGCAGGCTTTCGACCGCGTTGCCCCGCAGCCAGAGTTCGCGCAGGTTGCGTAGGTCTCCGACGCTGTCAGGCAGCGAGGTGAGTCGGTTGTGCTGTGCCCGGAGTTCGATCAGGGCGGCCATACGGCCGATGGCCTCGGGCAGGGCGGTGAGGACGTTCTCGCCGATATTGAGGTAGCGCAGCCGAGTCAGGCTTCCCAATGCGTCCGGGATCTCCGACAGCTTGTTGTCGTGCAGGTAGAGGAAACCTGTGAGGTCGGCCAGATCACCCAGTTCGGCGGGCACCGAGGTGAGGTGGTTGTGGCCGAGGTCCAGGGTGGCCAGCCGGTGCAGTCGTCCGATCTCGGGCGGGAGGTCGGTGAGCCCGTTGTCCGCGAGGATCAGCACCTGGAGGTCGGGGTCCTGCCAGACCGACGCGGGTACTTTTCCGAGCTGCCGACGCCACAGGTTCAGCGTGTGCGGCACGGCGTGGTCCTTCCTCGGAAGCCTGACCAAGACCAGGAGTCACGCCAGGTCTGCCACTGGGGCCTGTTCGCCGGTCGCCGCCAACAGGTTCAACGCGTCGCCGAGTTGACGGCGGACCTCCGCGTCGTCGATGAGGCCGTCCGCGCCGACCGTCCGCCGGTCCACCGGGGCCTTCACGCAGGCCGACTCCACGATGTCGGCGCCGGTGTAGCCCAGAACCGCTCGTAGCGTGGCCTCCGCGCCCTGGCCGCGGCCGGGCGCCGCCGCGTTGACCCAGGCCACCGGCTTGTCGCAGATCTCGGTACCACCGACCGTCCAGTCCAGCAGGTTCTTGAACGAACCCGGCAGGGTTCCGGCGTACTCCGGGGTGCAGATCAGGATTCCGTGCGCCCCCTCGATCGCCGCCCGCAGCCGCGCCACAGGGGGCGGCAACGGGTCGGTGTTGTCATCCGGGTTGAAGTGCGGAAGCTCCGCCAGACCGTCGTACATGACGGCACACGCCCGCACCGACGGCGCCACGACCTGCGCGGTGCGCAGCACGGCCTCATTGGTGGAACCGGCGCGCAGGCTCCCCGACAGCAACAGAATCACGGGCACAGCGGACATCTGCTCAACCTACCTCCCTGGCTTTCCCATCGGAGGTGTACGACGGATCGCTGCCCCTCACCGGCGAAGCCACTCTGTACTTGCGCCGAAACCTGCCCCGGGGCCGAACGCCCGCCACAGGACTTCGGCAGGCGCGGAGCAAGGGCCAGCATGCCGGGAACCGTCACCAGAGCGGGCACCGCCAGGGTGACCCACGGAGCCGAGCTCGACACAGCGAACAGCAGCGAGAACAGCATTACCCTGCGGGACCTGCGCCACGTCTCCGCGTCGCGCACGATGGCACCCGACAACGCAGCAGCGCCCGACCCGACCGAAGTCGACTCAGGCGCTGCACAGCAGGTCAGGGGCCATATCCCCCGCCCACCACCCGTAGGCCGTGTGGGACTCGAACCCACAACCAATGGATTAAAAGTCCACTGCTCTGCCAATTGAGCTAACGGCCCAGGCGATGTTGCCTCCCCGAGCATAGCCGGACGGAGCCGTGTCGCCGATCGGGTATCGGGGTCGCGGCCGCGTCATGAGGCAGAAGTGGCCCGGAGCGTCAGAGATCGACCAGTTTGGCGGTGTCCTCGTGGCGTGCTCTGTCCGGGTGGAGGAACCAGTGCCGGGCCGAGACCTGCCACCAGATCGCGGCGAAGCCGAGCACCGCGAGGACGGCCACCGGGGCGTAGTTGAAGGACTTCCAGGTGACCGGGGAGACCTGCGGGAGCATGAAAAGGACGGTGATGACACCGACCCAGGCCACCGAGACCACGCCGATCACCCCCGACCAGCGGCCCAGATGCCACGGCCCGCGTTCGAACGCGGCGCCCTTCCTGATCCGCAGCAGCGTCGGGATCACGTACGCCACGTACAGCCCGATCACCGCGATCGACGTCACGGCGGCGTAGGCCGTGTAGTTGATCAGGTACGGGAGGCCCAGGGCGAGCGCGGCGAGGGCCGCGAGCCAGACCGCCGCGACGGGGGTGCGGGTGCGCGGGCTGACCGTGTGCCAGATACGGGAGAAGGGGAGCGCGCCGTCGCGGGAGAACGCGTAGATCATGCGGCTGTTGGCCGTGACCGACGCCATTCCGCAGAAGAGTTGGGCGCCGATGACGACGAGGAGCAGGAGCTTGCCGGTCGTCGCGCCGAGCGCGTCCAGCAGGATCTGCGCCGGCGGTGCCCCCGTCGGGGAGCTCAGTTCCTTGTCGTACGACTGGATGGCGAAGGTGAAGCCGAGGAGCAGGACGAAGCCGGCGATCCACGACGTCCAGATCGAACGGACGATGCCCCGCGGGCCCGCCGTCGACGCGTCGTGCGTCTCCTCCGTCATGTGCGCCGAGGCGTCGTACCCGGTGAAGGTGTACTGGGCCATCAGAAGGCCGAGCAGGACGACGTAGGGGCCGCTGCTCCAGCCCGTCCCGTTGACGAACTTCGTGAAGACGAAGGACGCCGACTGGTGGTGGTCGGGGACGAAGGTCAGCGCGCCGACGATGACCGCGACACCGACGACGTGCCACCACACGCTCACGCTGTTGAGCAGGGCGACGATGCGGACGCCGAAGGTGTTCAGCAGGCCGTGCAGGAGCAGGATCGCGGCGAAGAGGAGGATCGTGCGGCCGGGGGTGACGGTGAAGTCGAACTGCAGGTTCAGGTAGGCGCCCAGGAAGGACGCGGCGCCGAAGTCGATGCCCGCGGTCACCGCCACCTGGCCGAGCACGTTGAACCAGCCCGTGAACCACGCCCAGGCGGCCGCGCTGCGCGGCGGGGCCAGGCGGTGGGCCCAGAAGTAGAGGCCCGCCGAGGTGGGATAGGCGGAGCAGATCTCGGCCATGGAGAGGCCTACGAAGAGGGTCATCAGGCCCACGGCCACCCAGCCCCAGGTGATCACCGCGGGACCGCCGGTGATCATGCCGAAGAGGTAGAGGGTGAGGCAGCCGGAGAGGACCGAGATGATCGTGAAGGAGACCGCGTAGTTCGAGAAGGCCGACATACGGCGGGCCAGGACCTGGGTGTAGCCGAGCTGGGCCAGCCGCTCCTCGTCGGAGGTCGCTTTGCCTATCGCGTCATCTGTCATGCCCCCAGCGATTCCCCCGCCAGGGGCGTGACATGCGTCACAGCATGGCTGAAAACGCGCTGGAACCCGCCGGAAACAGGTCTAGAAGAGGCCCTTGTAGCCCTGCCAGCCCGTCCCGATCTTCACCCGGGCCGCGAACGTCCCCTTGCCGGACCCGGTCTGCCGGTACAGGTTGCCCGCGGTGTCCCGCATGACCAGGTCGTTCTTGCCGTCCCCGGTGATGTCGCCGACGCCCACGACCGCGTTGTACGACGAGCCCCACCCGGTGGCGATCTTCACCCGGCCGCCGAAGCCGCCCTTGCCGGTGCCGTAGTACCGGTACAGGTTGTTCGCCTTGTCCTGCGCGACCAGGTCCCCGACCCCGTCACCGTTGAGGTCCCCGGCGCCGACGACCTTCTTGTACGTCTTCCAGTTGTCGTACAGCTTCACGCGGGCGGAGAGCTTGGCCGTGCTCGTCGTCTTGTACAGGTACACCGCGCCGGTCGCGGAGTTGCGGGCGATCAGGTCGGGGCGGCCGTCCTTGTTCAGGTCGCCGGGCGAGGTGAGGACGTCGTACTGGTTCCAGCCGCTCGTGCCGAGGCTCCAGGACCCCGTCGACGGGGTGAGTGCCGCGCCGCAGTCGGGCAAATAGGCGCGCAGCTCACCGCTGGGCAGGCGCACCAGTACATCGTCGCAGCGGTCCCCGCTCAGGTCACCGAACGGCACGGCGACCGTTTTCGTCGACCAGCCGTTCCCGGAGACCTTCCCGGCGAAACCGCCCTTGCCCGTCCCCTTCTGGAAGGTCATCGTGCCCGAGGAGTTGAGCGTGAGCAGATCACCGAAGCCATCGGCGCCCACGTGGTCGTGCCGCACCACAGTCCCCATCTTGACCCGCACCGAGCCGGTCATCTGGAGCGGCGCCCCGGCGCCGTCGGCGGGGGTGACGGACAGCGTCCACTCGTACGCCCCGTTCGCCACCGGCACATCCCCGGGCGCCTTACGGTCCATCGCGGACCAGCCCACCGTCAGCGCGCCTCGCGTCTCACCGCCGTCCGCCGCGTCGACGACCTCGCCGGTCGCCTTGGAACGCACGGTGAGCTTCCAGCCGGACGCCGGCTTCGACAACAGCACGCTCGTCAGCGTGTCCGGCGTCGTGTCGGCCGTGCGCGGGGCGACGATCGTCGCGCTCGGCGCGGACGAGAGCAGCCGCAGCGGCTGCTGGGCCACCCCGGACGGCACGAGGCGCACCTGCTCCCTGGCGTCCACATAAGCCGCGTTGGCGCCGGACTCGTCGACCGTCCAGCGCACGTCCCGCTGCGAGACCCCGGTGTCGGGCAGCTCGCCGATCACCCGGCTGACGGGGGTCCCGTCGGCGACGGCCGTCAGCACCAGCTTGCCGGCCGCCTTGTCGTGCGTGACGACGTACCCGTCGCCGAGCTTGGCCTCGTCGGCCGGGACGGACACGGACTTCTTCGCCGTACGGTCGTACACCCCGGCCCTGTCGCCGCAGTTCCAGTACAGCCAGCGGCCCAGGGCCTGGAGTTCGGTGGGTGCGCAGCCGGCGTCGGTGGTGACGGTCCCGACCGTCTTCCGCTGCGTCAGGTCGTACGCGGTGACGGTGCCGGGGGTCGCGCCCGGCGTCCACAGCGTGTCCCCGGAGAGGGCGGCGGGGCCGGCGGTGCGGGTGAGGACCGGGGTGAGGCTGTCGCCGACGATCCCGTAGACGGACTGCTTCTGGGACGTCGTGTGGATCAGGTAGGTGCCGGAGGCGTCGGTGATCCGTCCGCCGGCCGGGACCTGGGTCTCCCAGTTGTGACGGGCTTCGGCGACCGTGATCCGGTCCGACCCGCTCGCACCGCGCTGGAGCGACGCGACCCGCCCGCCCGGCATGCCGAACAGCTGCGAGCAGCCGAGGTCCGTCTCCGCGCAGGTGCCCAGCCGGGTGGTGATCCCGTCGAGCGAGGTGCGCGCCCCGAACGTCGGCGTCCCGGTCGCGGCGACGGTCCGGGCGAAGGCGTCCCGGACTTCGAGGACACTCGCGTCGCCGTCGACCAGCGTCCCCTGGTCCAGGGACAGCCCCTGGATCTTGTACGGCGGCTTGGGCAGCGCCTTGACCTGGGTCACCGTCGGCTCGCCGTCCGGACCCGGCTGGATGCGCTGGACCCCCCAGTCGTCCGCGGCGGCTCCGGTGCGGCCCACCGCCAGGGCACCGCCGTCGGAGGCGGCGGCGATGCCGCCGTTCGACGCGGGCAGCAGGGTCCTCGCGGGGCCGCCGGCGATCGGCTGGGCGATCACCGCCGTACCGGGCTGGGTCAGCAGCCAGTCACCGACGACCGCGAGGCCCGTCGCGGGCAGCGTGCCGCCGCCGGCCAGCGTCACCGCGACCGGGGCGGCGGACAGGTCGGTGCGGGAGTAGACCTGGACCGTCGGGTCGTTCGTGTTGAAGAGGACGACATGGTCGGGGGTGACCTGCGCGTTGAGGTAGACCTTGGCGGCGGGCGGGGTCCAGGCCCGCACCTGGCCCGTGTGCCGGTCGACCATGACCGCGGTGTACGAGCCGCCGCCCGCCCGTCCGGCGAGGAAGAGCAGCCCGTCCGCGTCACCGCCCTTGGGCTGACCGAGGACGTATCCGTCGGGCACCCCGGTCACCGGCACGTCCCGCGTGCTGCCGTCGTCCTGCGGAAGCAGCAGATGCATCTCGCGGGTCGCCGAGCCGTTCCCGTCCGGCACCTGCCGGTAGGCGACCGCCAGGTCGGCGTAGGCCGTGAGCAGCGAAAGCCCCTCGGGCGTGCGGATCGTCCGGGTGGAGCCGTCGGCCGCGTTCCAGAGGCCGACCCGGCCGTCGGCGTACCTGTACGCGAGGACGTCACCGCCGGCGGTCGAGTAACCGGTGTAGCCGGCCGGGTGGACCACCGGCACCGAGACGCCGGTGGAGTAGCGCGTCCAGACCAGCCCCGCGCCCTCCAGACTGTGGAACACGCCCTGGTCACCGGCGCCGTCGTGGCCGCCGTACGTCGACTTCCCGTAGAGCGCCCCGGACGTGTACGTGCCGCGCAGCGTCGGCGGTACGACCGTCTCCTGCGCGGTGTCGGCCGTCGCCGACGCGGTCGGCAGCAGTGGGCTCAGGGCTGCCGCCAGTACGGCGGTCGCGGCGATGAGGCGCAGGCGTGCAGGGGCATGACGCACCACGAAGAGTCCCTCCCCAGGGATGGAGACGGGTTCGACGCCGCTCACTCCGGCGCCCTCGGCCCCCCGGCCTGCTCACCCGTCACATAAGTGCGCTGATCTTACAGTCGCTTGACAGGTTCGCGCCCCGCCCTTCCGGACGCGTCACAGCGAAGGGCCCGTACGACAGGTCGTCGTACGGGCCCTTCCTCAGCTCACTCGGTGTCAGCCGTTGCGCTTCCAGCGCGGCTTGTCGTCGCGGCGGCCGAAGGAACCGGAGCCGGAGCCGGTGCCGCGGTGGTCGTCACGGCGTCCGTAGGGGCGGTCGTGGCCGCCGCTGCGGAAGCCCGGACGGTCGTCGCGGTGGTCGCGGTTGAAGGGGCGGTCGCTGCCCCGGTGGCCGGACGGACGGTCGTCGCGGCGGAAGCCGCCACGGTCGCCGCCGTCACGACGGTCGTCCTGGCGGAAACCACCCGACGGACGGTCGTCACGACGCTCGAAGGAACGGCCACCACGGTCACCGTCACGACGGTCGTCACGGCGGTCGTCCCGGCGGAAGCCACCGGAGGGACGCTCGTCACGACGGTCGAAGGAACGGGCACCGCGGTCGTCACGGCGGTCATCCCGGCGGAAGCCGCCCGACGGACGGTCGTCGCGGCGGAAGCCGCCACGGTCGCCGCCGTCACGACGGTCGTCCCGGCGGAAACCACCCGACGGACGGTCGTCACGACGCTCGAAGGAACGGCCACCACGGTCACCGTCACGACGGTCGTCACGGCGGAAGCCACCGGAAGGACGCTCGTCACGACGGTCACGGCGCTCGTAGTTGCCCCGCTCGTCGCGCTGCTGACGCGGACGCTCGTACGAGGAGGACTCCTGGCGGGCCGGCGTCTCGACGGCCGGCTGCTCCGCCACCTCGGCCTCGGCAACGGCCTCGGCCACGGCAGCGGCCTCGGCCACCGCGGTCTCCGGGTCCTCGCCACGCTCGCGGGCGGCACGGGCGACCAGACGGTCGGCCTCCTCGCGCAGCTCGGCCGCACGGCGGGTGGCCCGCTCCAGCTCCTTGGTGAGCTGAGTGACCTCACGCTCGGCCTGCTGCGCCGCGTTGCCCGCGGACTCGGCCTGGACCTCGGTCATCGAACGGGCGCCGGTGATCTCGGCGACCTCGGGCTCGAAGGCCGTACCGGAGTTGATGATGTGACGGCCGGCGTCGACGCCCGCGTCCTCCATCAGCCGGAAGATCTGCCGGCGCTGGTGCGGCAGGGAGAGGGAGACGACGGTTCCGGTACGGCCGGCACGCGCCGTACGGCCCGCGCGGTGCAGGTAGTCCTTGTGGTCGCCGGCCGGGTCCACGTTCAGGACCAGGTCGATGCCGTCGACGTGGATACCGCGGGCGGCCACGTCGGTCGCGACGAGCGCGTTGACGTAACCCTCCTTGAAGTCCGCCAGCGTCCGCGTACGGGCGCCCTGCGTCATGCCGCCGTGCAGCGCGTCGGCCTTCACACCGGCGTCGCGCAGCTGCTCGGCGATGCGGTCGGCGCCCAGCTGGGTGCGGACGAAGATGATCGTGCGGCCCTTGCGGGAGGCGATCGCGGCGGTGACCGGCGCCTTGTCCTTGGGCTTCACGATGAGGATGTGGTGGGACATCGTCGTGACGTTGCCCTGGGCGCTGTCGACCTCGTGGGTGACCGGGTCGGTCAGGTAGCGCTTGACCAGCGTGGAGATCTCGTTCTCCATCGTGGCCGAGAACAGCATGCGCTGGCCGCCGGCCGGGACCTGGTCGAGCAGCTCCGTGACCTCGGGCAGGAAGCCCAGGTCGGACATCTGGTCGGCCTCGTCGAGGACGGCGATCTGCACGTCCTCGAGGGAGCAGGCGCCGCGGTTGATGATGTCGCGGAGACGGCCGGGGGTGGCGACGAGGATGTCGACGCCGCGCTCCAGGGCGTAGATCTGGTTGCCCATGGACGTACCGCCGCAGACGACCTTCATCTTCAGGCCGAGGACGTCGCCGTACGGCTGAAGGGCGTCCGCGACCTGCATGGCCAGCTCACGGGTCGGGGTGAGGATGACGGCGCGGGGCCGCTTCTTCTCGGTACGGCCGCCGGCCAGCGTGGCCAGGGTGGGCAGACCGAAGGAGAGGGTCTTGCCGGAGCCGGTGCGGCCACGGCCGAGGATGTCCTTGCCGAGCAGGGCGTCCGGGATGGTCGCGGCCTGGATCGGGAAGGGGGTGGTCACACCGTTCTGCGCGAGCTTGCGCACGACGCCCTCGGGGAGACCGAGGTCGGCGAAGGTGACCTGAGGGGTGTCGGTGGTGGTGTCGGTGGTGTCAGCGGTCTCCTCGGAGACCAAGGTCACCAGTTCGTTGTCCTCGTTGTTCTCGGACACGACGAACTGATCAGTACTGGACACGGACATGCGAATGCGAAACCTTCCGGAGTCTCTTCGGCACGCGCCCGTCAACTCCGTGATTCGCTCACGACCGCCTCAATGCGGTCCGCCACGGCAAGGGAGAGTACGCGCCACACGGCGCGCTCTGCGGTGGCGCCGGGCAAATGGGATCAAACGATCTACCACCATACGCACCCAACACCCCTCAAGGCAAACCGCCCCCTAAACCCGCAGCTCACACACCCCATCCCCCACCCCTCACCCCTCTTCCCCCGGCCGCTTCTCCCTCAGCTCTTCCTCCGCCGTCGCCCCATTTTTTGACCGCCGCGACGGCGCTCGGCCCCCACGGCGCTCTCCGGCGGTGCCGGACCCACCCTCGCCCGTCGCGCCGGACCCGCCCGCGCTCGTCGTGGCGAAGGCCAAACCGTCGCTCGTCGTGGCGAACCCACCGTTGCGCTGAAGGCCGGCGGCAACCTACGCCGGCGTTCCCGCCTCCGGCGCCGGTTCTCGTTGCACCAGCTGCGGCCCCGTGTCCTCGTGGGCCGAGGAGGACGGCTCGGCGGACGGCGGGTCCGTGACCGGCGGTGGCGGTGTCGGCGAGTCCGGCGGTGGCGTGGGGGAGGCCGCCGGCGGCGTGGGCGACGCCGGCGCCCCCGTCGGCCCGGCCGGCACCCCCGGCGCCGCACTCTGCCCCGGCTTCACCGGCACCGTCGGCCCCGCACTCGCGCCCTTCGTCGGCTTGGCGGACGCCGACCCGGACTCCCCCGGCTTCGGCTTCCCCCCGTGCCCCCGCTTCCCGTCGCCCACCGCACCGCCGTACCCCGCACCGCCCTCGCCGGCCGCCCCGGAACCTCCGTCGGCCTCGCCACCGTCCCGGTGCCCGGCGGAGTGCGACGGCTTGGCCTTCCCCGCGTCGTCCCCGACGTTCACACAGCCGGCGGCGGCCGCGACGGCCATCACGGTGACGGCCAGACGGACGGGTACGTACAAGGGGCGCACGGCGGCCACCTCCGGGGGCGAAGAAAGGAGTCAACCTCCCCAACTCCCGCCGCCCACAAGAGGACACGCAACCGAGGCGTCACCCACACCGGGGCATCACCCGCGCCCCGGGGCGCACGCCGGACCCGCCGCTCCCGTCACCCGTACCCCAGCGCATGCAGCCGCGCGTCGTCGATGCCGAAGTGATGGGCGATCTCGTGCACCACGGTCACCTCGGTCTCCGCGACGACCTCCTCACGCGACGCGCACATCCGCAGCGTCGGCCCGCGGTAGATGGTGATCCGGTCCGGCAGCACGCCCGCGTACCACTCCCCGCGGTCGGTCAGCGGAGTCCCCTCGTAGAGCCCGAGCAGCTCGGGGTCGGACGGATCGTCGGGCTCGTCCTCGACGAACACCGCCACGTTGTCCATCAGCCGGGTCAGCTCCGGCGGGATCCGGTCGAGCGACTCGGCGACCAGTTCCTCGAACTCCTCGCGCGTCATCTCCAGCACAGACCCATTGTCCGGTACGGAACGCCCGTACGAGAGTCGCGAGCCCCGACATACGGGCGGCGCACCGTCGCATACGCGCCCGCAATCCTGGGCATACGGCACCAATGGCCCGCGTCCGAGCCCGAGCCCATGCCCGCCTGCCCGACCTGGAACTCGCCCCCGATGCGCACGCACCGCCCGTCTGGATCCGCATCCTCGGCCTGATAACCGTCGTGCTCGTCGGCGCCTGGCTCGGCCTGCTGGTCGTCGGGAACGTCCGGGCCCAGGTCGGCCCGATGGACACGACGATGACCCTGCGCCCGTCCCTGCACGGCGGCACGAAGATCAACGTCTCCCCGCTGGGCGCCCTCTACCTGGACACCCACACCGCACCCGTCCGCCTGGACGTCAACGTCGACCAGCTCGACCCGGTCCGCTCCCAGGCGCTGGTCGACCACCCCGAGCGCCTCTCCGGCCTCCAGGACGAGGTCGCCCTGGACGTCGCGCACGGCACCGTCGACCTGGCCGTACGCTCCTGCGTGGCCGTCGTCTGCGGCGCCACCGCCCTCGGCCTGGCCGTCTACCGCCGCCCGCGCCGCGCCCTGACCGCCGGCGGTCTCGCCCTCGCCCTGCTGGCCGCCTCCGGCGTGACCGCGTACGCCACCTGGAACCCCAAGTCGGTCCTGGAACCGAGGTTCTCCGGCCTGCTCTCCTCCGCCCCCGCCCTGGTCGGCAACGCACGCAGCATCGTCACCGAATTCGATGTCTACCAGAAGGAGTTGGCCCGACTGGTGACCAATGTGACGAAGCTGTACGACGCCACCTCCACGCTCCCCGCCTACGCGCCGGACCCGAGCACCCTGCGCGTCCTGCACGTCTCCGACATCCACCTCAACCCGGCGAGCTGGAAGATCATCGCCTCGCTGGTGGAGCAGTACAAGGTGAACGTGATCGTGGACTCCGGCGACACCATGGACCACGGCACGGCGGCCGAGAACGGCTTCCTGGACCCGATCGCCGATCTGGGCGTGCCGTACGTCTGGGTCCGGGGCAACCACGACTCGGGCATCACCCAGCGCTATCTGTCCCGGATCAAGAACGTGCACGTCCTGGACGACGGCCGTGCCGAGACGATCGCCGGGCTGCGCTTCGCCGGGATCGGTGATCCCCAGTTCACGCCCGACCGCTCGGGCGTGCCGGGCGGGGACGCGGCCGAGGAACAGGCCGGGGACCGTCTGGCCACGGCCCTGCGGGAGCAGCGGGCGGCCGACACTCCGGTGGATGTGGCCATCGTCCATGAGCCGACGGCCGCCCGGATGACGGACGGCGAGGTGCCCCTGGTCCTGGCGGGCCATCTCCATCACGAACAGACCGAGATCCTGCCGCACGGCACCCGCCTTCGGGTGGAGGGCTCCACGGGCGGCAGCGGTCTGCGCGCGGTCGAGGGCAAGTACCCGGACCCCATCGAGGCCTCGATCCTCTACTTCGACCGCGGCACCCGCCGGCTCCAGGCCTGGGACGAGATCAGGCTGGGCGGTCTGGGCGAGACGACGGCCGAGGTCAGCCGCCACCTACCGGAAGACGCGTTGCCGGGAGCCGCCCCCTCCCCCTCGGAGAGCCCGTCACCCTCAGGAGGCACACCGGAAACGCCGTCGCCCTCGGGGTCGTAAACCGTTTTGGCGATACTCCCCGCCATCCCATATGCTTCTCACGTCCCCGACGCGCTGAGAAGCGCCCAGGCGGGCCGATAGCCCTCATCGTCTAGCGGCCTAGGACGCCGCCCTTTCAAGGCGGTAGCACGGGTTCGAATCCCGTTGGGGGCACGCAAGATCGTGTGCGACACTGTTGCACGCAAGCTTGGTCCTGTGGAGCAGTTTGGAGTGCTCGCCACCCTGTCAAGGTGGAGGCCGCGGGTTCAAATCCCGTCAGGACCGCTGGGGTTTCACGTGAAACCTCGTGGCTGGGTAGCTCAGTTGGTACGAGCGATCGCCTGAAAAGCGATAGGTCGCCGGTTCGACCCCGGCCCCAGCCACAACAAACAGCCCTTCCGGATCTCCGGAGGGGCTGTTTTCATGCCCCACGGCTTTCATACCGCACGGCTTTCATGCCGCATGGCCCCGTCGACATGCCGGCCAGCACTACGAACAGCACGGTCGGTATCAGTCCCAGCACCAGCCACAGCGGCACCATGTACCGAAAGACCCTCCCGCTCATGTGTGCAGCCTGACAGCGCTCTGCCGACCGGCTCCGGTTTGGGCAAGATCAGAGCGGAACATGGCGTTCCTTTGAGGTCGGACTGAGATCATGACGGCTGCATGCCAACGCTGAGCTGAACCGTTCCGGGGCCCCAACCGGTCGTATTCCCCTGGCTGTTCACCCCCCTCCGGCGTTCTCGTGACCGCACCCGCGAACGCTCCGTGGAGACCTCATGCACAGACCCCGCCCCGCCGTCGGGCTGTCCCTCGCCGTGATCGCCGTGGCGGGGGTGATGAGCGGCTGGGGGACCGGGCCGGCCGTGGCCGATCCGGGGTCGGGCGGGACGCTGTACGTGAACCACAACAGCCAGGCGTGCAGCGACAGCGGCGCGGGAACGGAGAGCCGGCCCTTCTGTTCGGTGCAGGCCGCCGCCGATGTGGTCGAGCCGGGCGACACGGTCCGGATCCTGGGATTCGCCAACGACCCGTACCCGGAGGTGACCCTCACCCGGTCGGGGACCAGCGACGCGCCGATCACGTTCACAGGGGAACCTCTCCTCCCGAACGGTCCGCAAGCGTCGCTCACCGGGTCCGCCTCCGCACCTGCGCTGACACTGAAGGGCGTGCACGACGTACGCGTCGAATCGCTGCCCCTCAGCGACGAGGGCGCGGACGCGGTGGCGGTGACCGGGTCCGACCACGTGACCCTCGACCGGCTCGTGATCAACCGCCCCGCGCCGTCGGCCCCCGCCACGGGGAGCGCGGTCGACGTGGACGGCACCTCCTCGAACGTGACCGTGTCACGGAACTGGATCGGTCCCGGCAGCGCGTACGGCGTGCGTGTGCGGGCCGGAGCGAGCCAGGTCACCGTGACGACCGACGTGATCACCACCATGCGGCAGGGCGGGATCGCGGTGACGGGCGCGACCGGCGCGGACGTGACGAGCAACACGGTATGGGCGCCGTGTGCCACCGGAATCTCGATGGACGGCGGAAGCTCCGGGGTGGTGGAGAACAACGTGGCCGTCTCCACGGGGTCGCCGCAGAGCAGCACGTGCCCGGCTCCGACGGCTCCGCTGTACACCGTGTCGCCCGACTCCGCCGGCCAGGTCACCAGCGACTACAACGTGGCGGCGAACGACGCGGCTCCTTCCGCCCCCGCACGCACCGAGTACTCCTGGGCCGGCACCTCCTACGCCACCAGCGCGGCGTTCCGGGACGCCACCGGGCAGGGCACGCACGACATCGACAGGGTCAGCGCATACCTCGGGACGCCCGTGGAGCACTCCCCCCTCATCGACTCGGCCGACGCCACCGCGCCCGGCGAACTCACCACCGACTACGTGGGCCGCCCGCGGGTCGACGACCGGCTGGTCACCGACACCGGCACCACGACCCACCCGGACCGGGGCGCCATCGAGCGGCAGGACACCATCGACATCCCGTCCGCCGACGACCCCTCGCCCACGCAGGGCATCGCTCCGTTCGACACCTCGATGAAGACCGACGCCACCACTTCCTGGGGCGAGGCCCTCACCTACTCGATCGACTTCGGGGACGGCAGCGCCCCGGCCCACGGCCCCGCGGGCACCCCGATCACCCACACCTACACCACGCCGGGTCTGCACACCCCCCTCTTCACGTTCACCGACACCGACGGGAACAGCCGGAGCACGTCGTACGGCTGGGTGGTGGCGGGTACGACCGCCCCGCCGCCCGCCTCCCTGTCCATGGCCCCCGACACCGCGACCGGGTCGGTCAACGCGGGATCCGCGCAGTTCACCGCCCCAGAGCCGGTGGACTCGTGGGAGATCGCCTCGCGCACCCTGAGTTTCGGCGACGGCACTCAGCAGAACCTGGCCGTCAACACCGAGCAGCCGCTCCACCAGTACCCGGCCCCCGGCACCTACACCGCCACCCTCACGCAAACCGACCGGTTCGGCCGCACCACCACCGCCAGAACGACCTTCCACGCCGCGGACACCTTCGTCGCGACGGACCCGGCGTACGACACCGAGAAGACGATCGCCGCCCACGGGGTCCTGAAGCTGTCGGCGGCCACCCTGCGCGCCGACTCCAACGGGGTCGACGCCGCCCAGCTCCAGATCGTCACCACCGGCGCCAAGGCGAACGGCTCGCTCACCCTCTACACCGCCGGCACCACCCGACCCGGCACCTCCACCATCGCCTTCGAGAAGGGCAGGACGGCCCTCAACGAGGCGACCGTGAAGGTCACCCCGACCGGTGCGGTCGACGTCTACAACAACAGTTCCGGCGCGGTGACGGTCAATGTCGCGACCGTCGGCCTCCAGACGCACGCCCAGTACGCCGCCACCTACCACCCGGCCACACCGGTCCGTCTGCTCGACACCCGCAACCACACCGGCGGCGTCACCGGTCCGGTGGCCGGCAACCACTCGGTCACGCTCACGGTCGCCGGCGCCCACGGCGTCCCGGCGGGAGCGCAGGCGGTGGTCCTCGACGTCACCGCGACCACCACCAAGTCGTCCGGCAGCCTCGTCCTCTCCACGCACGGCACCACCGACTCCAGCCTGACCGGCCCGTACTGGACCATCGGGCAGACCGCCTCCGCCCAGATCGTGCTCCCCCTGAGGGACGGCAAGGTCGTCCTGCGCAACGCCGGCAAGGGGTCGGCGCACCTCGTCGCGGACCTCGTCGGCTGGTACGGCACCACCGCGGGCGGCTCGGAGTTCCTGCCCACCACTCCCGCCCGCATCCTCAACACCCGTACCGGAACCGGCACCGGCAAGGTCGCCAGGATCGCCGCCCACGCCACCCTCAAGCTCAAGGTCACCGGCGCCCACGGCGTCCCGGCGACCGGAGTGACCGCCGCCGACCTGAACCTCACGGTGCCCTCCCCGTCCGGCAACGGCTACCTCGTCGCCTACGCCGACGGCACCCCGCGCCCCGGCGTGTACTCCCTGAACTTCACCAAGGGACACACCGCGGCCAACCGCGCGCTGGTCAAGGTCGGCACCGACGGCGTGATCGACCTCTACAACGCCGGCACCGGCCCGGTGGACGTCTGTGCCGACCTACTGGGCGACTACGACCTCTTCCCGGCGGGCTGACCTGATCTCCTTGGCGGCGGGGCCGCTCGGCGCTAGGTTCTGGCGGGTCAAGACGTCGTCAGGGTGGGGAAGATGAGCCGGGACCAGGACATACAGCTGGAGAAGGTCCGCGCGAGATACGGCATGCTCGCCGTCGTCATCAGCAACCTCGCGATCGCCGGAGTCGCGGTCTTCGGAGTCTGGCGGCTGAGCGGCGACACGTCGGTGATCATCGGCGTGCTCTCCGCCGCCTTCACCGCCGTGAGCAGCATGACCACGGCCTACCTGGGGATCAAGGCGGTGTCCAACACGGCAAAGTCAATGGCCGCCGCCTCGGCCCCCACCGCCCACACCACCCCCACCGCCCCACCGACTCCGGTCGCCCCCACCCCCACCGCGCCCACCGCTGCCACCACCGAGCCCGCTGCCACCGAGCCCACCGCCACGGCCACCCCTCCCACGCAGCGCGCCCAGTAGCCGCCCACAAGCACCCCGAACCCCCCGCCTCCACCCCGACCACGACCGCCTCCGCAGCGCCTCGCCGCCCCGACCACGACCCCGCCTCCGCACCGCCTCACCGCCCCGACGTCGGCCCCTCCGGGGCCCCTCCGCTGCCACCCCGCCCGCCCGGCAGGGCCGGTGGAGCCAGTGGGCCAACCCCGGCCGAACCGCCGGAGGCAAAAGCGTTCGCCACGAATTTCCCCGAGGTGAGATCCTGGACCGCGTATGTCTACGCATCCCGCCCCCGCCCTCGGCGCTCTCGCCCCCCGCCTGACCGAGCTTTCGCTGCGCGACGCGCACCGGCTCGGGCGCAGGCTGGAAGGTGCACGCAAGATCCGTAAACCGGAGGCCCGGGCCGCCGTCCTCGCGGAGATCGAGGCCGAGGTGGCCAGGGCCGAGGAACGGATGGCCGGCCGACGCGCCGTCGTGCCCGCCGTCTCGTACCCCGAGCAGCTGCCCGTCAGTCAGAAGAAGGACGAGATCGCCGAGGCGATACGCGATCACCAGGTCGTGATCGTCGCCGGCGAGACCGGTTCCGGCAAGACCACGCAGATCCCGAAGATCTGTCTGGAGCTCGGGCGCGGTGTCCGGGGAATGATCGGGCACACCCAGCCCCGCCGGATCGCCGCCCGCACCGTCGCCGAGCGGGTCGCCGAGGAGCTGCACACGCCCCTCGGGGAGGCCGTCGGCTGGAAGGTCCGCTTCACCGACCAGGTGAACCCGGACGCCACCTTCGTCAAGCTGATGACGGACGGCATCCTGCTCGCCGAGATCCAGACCGACCGCGAGCTGCGCGCCTACGACACGATCATCATCGACGAGGCCCACGAGCGGTCCCTCAACATCGACTTCCTGCTCGGCTACCTGGCCCAGCTGCTGCCCAAGCGGCCGGACCTGAAGGTCGTCATCACCTCCGCGACCATCGACCCCGATCGGTTCTCCCGGCACTTCGGGGACGCCCCGATCGTCGAGGTCAGCGGCCGGACGTACCCCGTGGAGGTGCGGTACCGGCCCCTCCTCGAAGAGGACGCCGAGGACGCCGACCGCGACCAGATCACCGCCATCTGCGACGCGGTCGAGGAGCTCCAAACCGAGGGCAAGGGCGACATCCTCGTCTTCCTCTCGGGAGAGCGGGAGATCCGGGACACCGCGGACGCGCTGGAGAAGAAGAACTACCGCTTCACCGAGGTGCTGCCGCTGTACGCCCGGCTCTCGCACGCCGAGCAGCACCGCGTCTTCCAGCAGCACACCGGTCGCAGGATCGTTCTGGCCACCAACGTCGCCGAGACCTCGCTGACCGTCCCCGGGATCAAGTACGTCATCGACCCCGGCTTCGCCCGGATCAGCCGCTACAGCCACCGCACCAAGGTGCAGCGGCTGCCCATCGAACCGATCAGCCAGGCCAGCGCCAACCAGCGCAAGGGCCGCTGCGGCCGTACCAGCGACGGTGTCTGCATCCGGCTGTACGACGAGGACGACTTCCTCGCCCGCCCGGAGTTCACCGACGCCGAGATCCTGCGGACCAACCTCGCCTCCGTCATCCTGCAGATGACCGCGGCCGGCCTCGGCGACATCGAGAAGTTCCCCTTCATCGACCCGCCGGACCACCGCAACATCCGCGACGGTGTGCAGCTGCTCCAGGAACTGGGCGCCCTGAACCCGGACGAGAAGGACGCCCGCAAGCGGCTCACCGACTCCGGCCGCAAGCTCGCCCAGCTGCCCGTCGACCCGCGTCTGGCGCGCATGGTCCTGGAGGCCGACAAGAACGGCTGTGTCCGCGAGGTCATGGTCATCGCCGCCGCGCTCTCCATCCAGGACCCGCGTGAACGCCCGGCCGACAAGCAGACCCAGGCCGACCAGCAGCACGCCCGCTTCCGCGACGAGACCAGCGACTTCCTCGCCTTCCTCAACCTGTGGAAGTACGTCAGGGAGCAGCAGAAGGAGCGCGGCTCCAGTTCGTTCCGGCGGATGTGCAAGCAGGAGTACCTGAACTTCCTGCGCATCCGGGAGTGGCAGGACATCTACACGCAGCTGCGCACGGTCGCCAAGCAGATGGGCATCCACCTCAACGAGGAGGACGCCCCCGGCGACCGCGTGCACGTCTCACTCCTCGCCGGGCTGCTGTCGCACATCGGCATGAAGGACGTGAAGGACGGCGCGAAGAACGAGTACCTCGGCGCCCGCAGCGCCAAGTTCGCGATCTTCCCCGGCTCGGCGCTGTTCAAGAAGACTCCCCGGTTCGTGATGTCGGCGGAGCTCGTCGAGACCTCCCGTCTCTGGGCCCGGGTCAACGCGAAGATCGAGCCGGAGTGGGTGGAACCCCTCGCCGAGCACCTCCTGAAGCGGACGTACAGCGAACCGCACTGGGAGAAGGACCAGGCGGCCGTGCTGGCGTACGAGAAGGTCACGCTGTACGGCGTGCCGATCGTCGCCCAGCGGAAGGTCAACTACGGCCGGATCGACCCGGAGACCAGCCGCGAGCTTTTCATTCGCAACGCACTGGTCGAGGGCGACTGGCGGACCCACCACAAGTTCTTCGCCGACAACCGCAGACTCCTCAGCGAGGTCGAGGAGCTGGAGCACCGGGCCCGGCGCCGGGACATCGTCGTGGACGACGACACGCTCTTCGACTTCTACGAGCAGCGGGTGCCCGAACACGTCGTCTCCGGCGCCCACTTCGACTCCTGGTGGAAGCACAAGCGGCAGGAGCAGCCGGAGTTCCTCGACTTCGAGCGGGAGATGCTGATCCGGGAGTCGGCGGAGGCGGTCACCAAGGCCGACTACCCGGACTCCTGGCGGCAGGGGCAGCTCACGTTCCGGGTGACGTACCAGTTCGAGCCGGGCGCGGATGCCGACGGTGTGACCCTGCACATCCCGCTCCAGGTCCTCAACCAGGTCAGGGACGAGGGCTTCGACTGGCAGATCCCGGGCCTCAGGGAAGAGGTCGTCACGGAGCTGATCCGGTCCCTGCCCAAGCCGATCCGCCGCAACTACGTCCCGGCGCCGAACTTCGCCAAGCGCTTCCTGGACACGGCGTCGTCCCCGGAGGGGCGCAATCGGACAGAGTCTCTCCAGGAGCCCCTGACCACGACCATGGCCCGCGAGCTGAAGCGGATGGTCGGGGTGCCCTTCGAGGCCGAGGACTTCGACTGGGCGAAGCTGCCGGACCATCTGAAGATCACCTTCCGGATCGTCGACGAACGGCGCCGGAAGCTGGCCGAGGACAAGGACCTGGAGGCGCTGAAGCTCCGGCTGAAGCCGAAGGCCCGTCAGGCCATCTCGCAGGCCGCCGCGGCCACCGCGGAGCGCGAGGGCGGCGAGTCGCTGGAGCGCAAGGGCCTCACGGACTGGTCGATCGGCGCGCTCACCCGCGTCTTCGAGACCCGCCGGGCCGGCCAGCCGGTGAAGGCGTATCCGGCGCTCGTCGACGACGGCGACACGGTCTCGGTCCGCCTCTTCGACACCGAGGAGGAGCAGGCCGAGGCGATGTGGAAGGGCACGCGCAGGCTGATCCTGCGCAACATCCCGGTCAATCCCGCGAAGTTCGCCTCGGACAAGCTCACCAACGCGCAGAAGCTGGCGCTGTCCGCCAACCCGCACGGCACGATCCAGGCCCTGTTCGACGACTGCGCGATGGCGGCGGCGGACAAGCTGATCGGGGACTTCGGGGGGCCGGCGTGGGACGAGGAGTCGTACCGGAAGCTGTACGACAAGGTGCGCGCGGAGATCGTCGACACGACGGTCCGTACGGTCGGGCAGGTGCAGCAGGTGCTGGCCGCCTGGCAGGCCTGTGAGCGCCGTCTGAAGGCCGTGAGCAGCCCTGCGCTGCTGGCAAACCTGACGGACGTCCGCAAGCAGCTGGACGCCCTGGTGAAGCCGGGCTTCGTGACGTGGGCCGGTATACGACGGCTTCCCGACCTCATGCGCTATCTGGTGGCCGCCGACCGGCGCCTCCAGCAGATGCCGACCAACGTCCAGCGGGACACCACCCGGATGGAGAAGGTCCACGAGATGCAGGACGAGTACGCCTGGCTCCTGGAACAGCTCCCCAAGGGGCGGCCGGTGCCGCAGCAGGTGCTGGACATCCGCTGGA
Organism: Streptomyces sp. NPDC058683; assembly: GCF_042716195.1. Taxonomy (NCBI): domain Bacteria; kingdom Bacillati; phylum Actinomycetota; class Actinomycetes; order Kitasatosporales; family Streptomycetaceae; genus Streptomyces; species Streptomyces sp. NPDC058683. Next base: position 29,675 of record NZ_JBHXSK010000052.1, on the reverse strand, counting down.
TGCTGGAGGAGCTCCGGGTCAGCTACTTCGCGCACGCGCTGGGCACGGCGTATCCGATCTCCGACAAGCGGATCGTGAAGGCGATCGACTCGGCAGTACCGTAACCGACCGCGCACGCTGCGTGAGTTCGACCAGGACCCTCACCCTCCTGTACAGTCCTTCTCGCAGCACAGCGCAGACAAAGTGCCGCAAAACCTGGTCCTGTGGAGCAGTTTGGAGTGCTCGCCACCCTGTCAAGGTGGAGGCCGCGGGTTCAAATCCCGTCAGGACCGCATAATGCCGAGGCCCGCATCCCTTAGGGGAGCGGGCCTTTCGCATGTCACCCCCGACGACCCCGCCGCCCGCCACCCCGCCGAGGCGGAGGCCGCGCCCGCGGCGCAGCCGCGATCGGATGCGGCGAATCCCGTCAGGACCGCACAACGAAGAGGCCCGCGCCCCGCGAGGGAAGCGGGCCCTTTCCGCACCCCACGGCCTCAGGGGGCACCTCCACCTCCACCTCCACCTCCGCCGCGACGGCGAGCCACCACGACGACGCCGGGCCGGCGGTGCCGGGTCCACCGGCTCTTGGCCGGGTAGCGGGGGTCGGCTCTTGACGGGGTCACATTCGGTCGGTACCCAGAAGACAGGGCTCGCTTCCCCTCGGCCCCCCTTCTGGAGGTGGCGCATGGCGGCTTCGGTGCGGCATGAGACGCGAGCCCTGCTGCGGGCCCATCTGGCGGCCGCCTCGTCGTACCGGCACCTGACCCGTCACTGCCCGGTCTGCCACCGGCTGCTGCGGCTGGCCATGGACTCCGCCCCGTACTCCGCAGAGGCCCCCGAGGATGCCGCGGAGGACGAGGGTCCCGTCGGCGCGTGAGCGGCGCCGGGCCCAACGGCCGTTCCTGCGTGGGGCGGTGGAGCCTCCGGCTCCCTTAGCGCACCCGCCCCAGTACAAACAACACGTGCGGTATGTGACGGGAGTCACCGCATGAGTTCCTGAAACAACGGTACTTACACCCCGCCTACAACAAGTCAATTTAATATGTGCAATTGCACCACCCTGGGACACCTCCCGCGGCCCGCTCGCGACCTCCCCCCGGCCCCTCTCCGGACACATCCACAGCAGATCCGACAGGCCTCCCCAGACTCCGACAAGGCTGCTCACAGACCCGTCGGTCACGGTCGATCAAGCCCCATGGACGCACAAAAAAGATCGCGCTGGACCCGGCGGAGTCCAGCGCGATCTACGACGCACCCTGTGTCGCTGCCTGAGAAGTTCTGTCGGCCTGGGCGTGGGTCCCGTTGGGGCAGGGCCCGCGTCGCTCGGAGCTAGGGTTTCGGGCGTCTCGGCCAGTTGGGGGACCGGTCGGTTTGCCCGCTATTCAGTTGGTCAGGCCTCGCTGCGCTGCTGCGGGATACCCGCGAGCAGGGCGCGGACCTCAGCCTCGCGGTAGCGTCGGTGTCCGCCCAGCGTGCGGATCGACGTGAGCTTGCCGGCCTTCGCCCACCGCGTGACCGTCTTGGGGTCGACGCGGAACATCGTGGCGACCTCAGCCGGGGTCAGCAGCGGCTCGGCATCAGGGGTGCGAGCGGTCATGAGCGGCCTCCTCGGGAGAACCGAACCTTCTCGGTTCTTTCCTCTAAATTCTGCACCTTGACCCGCGTTGCCCGAAATGGCGGACGCGAGTCGAGTCGGTTATAGGACGAACGGCTTGTCCTCGGCACTACAACTACACCATCCGTCCAGCCGCGTCGGCCAAACCGATGGAATTGCCCTCCCAGGTAGTCATCAGCCGCGGAAGCCGATGGACCATGCCATAGCGGACAGTCACGCCACTGTGACGATCAGTCACATGGCGATCAGGAGTCGTCAGACCCCCCAAAGCGAGTGCAATGCTGAGATTCCGCCCACAGTGCACCACAAGTGGACGGAAGGAGCCCTCCCCGGACTCCTTGTCCTATTTTGGCACGAGGAGTGGCAAGAGGCGCAAGAGCCGTGTAAGTGCGGTCCGTCACCCTTGACGCAAAAGCCCGGATCGGGACCTACGTCCCGTGCGTTCACTGAAGTGCCGTCAACGTACGTTGTTTCATGGCATCTAGGCCGTGACGTACATCACTCAGCACTCATACGTCACCGAGGTGTCATCCGACTGTCACACCATCACATGACCTGACACTCAGTACGGATCAGTCGGCATCGGTACTCAGACCGCTGATCAAATCGATGATCAAACCGGTGATCAGTTCGCGGACCGCCGGTCCCGCACCGCCCGCCACCGCTCCACCAGCCGCCCGTACGCCGCCCCGGCCGCGGCCCCGTCGCCCTGCCGCAGCGCCTCGATGCCGGCCGCCACGTCGGCCGCCGAATGGTCGTCCTCCAGATCACCGGCCGGCACGGCGTGCACCAGGCCGCCGTAGTCCAGCTCGACCAGCGAACGCGGATGGAACTCCTCCAGCCAGCGGCCGACGTCCACCAGGCCGTCGATCAGCGGCCCTTCGTCGATCGCGTCCTTGAGCGTGCGCAGCGCCCGGGCCACCCGGCGCCGGGCCTGCACCATCGGCGTGCGGTAGCGCAGCATCGGCGGGATCTCGCCGGTGCCCTTGTCGTACCGGCGCTCCTCGTCGGAGACCAGCACGAACCAGTTCAGCGGCACCTGCCAGGTCGCGGTACGGATCCAGGGCCGGGAGTCGGGGTTGCGGACCAGCCACCGCTCGTAGTCCATCGTGGCCTGCCGCCGGACCATCGGGGGCAGCATCGCGTCCAGGACCGTGTTCGGCAGCTCGTCGGACAGCTCCTGCAGGGCCTGCCAGCCACGCAGCCGGGTCCGCCACGGGCACACGCACACGACACCGTCGACCTCCAGGACGAAGGCGTCGGCGCTCTCCTGCACCGGCACCGGAATCGGCGGGGTGGGCAGCAAGTCGGCCAGCGCGCGCCGGAGTTCGTCCTGGTAGGAGGGCCGGTCGGGGCGGCGGGCGTAGCGCGTCCAGTGGCCGCGCTCGGGCTCCGGGAAGGCGGCCAGCGGCTCGTACACACGCAGGTAGGTCGCGTAGGGGACGACCACCGAGGACACCTTGGGCACGCCTGCTCCCTCCCCATCGGACCGGGCTCGAAACCAGCGGAACCCACTGCGGTGCCATCCGCAGTCAGCCGCGAAAACCACAGCAAATCGTCCCACGCTCATACGTGCACATACGACGCGGGAGAGTGATCCTGAACACGGCGCGGATGGTGGGCAGGCAATAGCTCTACGCTCATGCCAAGCCCCCGCCACCCGTACGGAGGCCCCCCGTCTCCACCCGCCGCGAACACAACCGGGAGTCACCACAGTGACCGACGTTTCCACCGGCGTCCTGCACACCCTGTTCCACTCGGACCAGGGCGGTCACGAGCAGGTCGTGCTCTGCCAGGACCGCAAGAGCGGCCTCAAGGCCGTCATCGCCATCCACTCCACCGCACTGGGCCCCGCCCTCGGCGGCACCCGCTTCTACCCGTACGCGAACGAGGAGGAGGCCGTCGCCGACGCCCTCAACCTCGCGCGCGGGATGTCGTACAAGAACGCCATGGCCGGTCTGGACCACGGCGGCGGCAAGGCCGTGATCATCGGGGACCCCGAGCGCGACAAGACCGAGGAGCTGCTGCTCGCCTACGGGCGGTTCGTGGCCTCGCTCGGCGGCCGGTACGTCACCGCCTGCGATGTCGGCACGTATGTCGCCGACATGGACGTCGTGGCCCGCGAGTGCCGCTGGACCACCGGCCGTTCCCCGGAGAACGGCGGCGCCGGCGACTCCTCCGTGCTCACCGCGTACGGCGTCTACCAGGGCATGCGGGCCAGCGCCCAGCACCTGTGGGGCGACCCGTCGCTGCGCGGCCGTACCGTCGGCATCGCCGGTGTCGGCAAGGTCGGCCACCACCTGGTGGAGCACCTGCTGGAGGAGGGCGCCCGGGTGGTGATCACCGACGTGCGCCGGGAGGCCGTCGGCCGGATCTCCGACCGGCACCCGCAGGTCCAGGTCGCCGCCGACACCGAGGCGCTGATCCGCGTCGAGGGCCTCGACATCTACGCGCCCTGCGCGCTCGGCGGCGCCCTCAGCGACGCGTCGGTGCCGGCGCTGACCGCCAAGGTGGTGTGCGGGGCGGCCAACAACCAGCTCGCCCACCCCGGCGTCGAGAAGGACCTCGCCGACCGCGGGATCCTCTACGCGCCGGACTACGTGGTGAACGCCGGCGGGGTCATCCAGGTCGCCGACGAGCTGCACGGGTTCGACTTCGACCGGTGCAAGGCGAAGGCGGCGAAGATCTTCGACACCACGCTGGCCATATTCGCTCGTGCGAAGGACGACGGAATTCCGCCTGCCGCGGCGGCCGACCGGATCGCCGAACAGCGGATGCACGATGCGGCAACGGCGGGTGGACGCTGACCGAACGCCGGGTTTCCGCACGGATTTCCGGTACCCGCCGGCGGGCAGTTGGAGAGAACTCTCACGTTCGTCGGCGGGTCGCCCGCCAGGAAGTGGTTAAAATCGTCGTTGACCAGCGGGGACAGGGCGCCTCGCGGGTCGTGCAGCCAGGCGCGTGGTGCGGGCGACGTACCGTATGGGCGCGGGCTCAGGTACCGTGGAAGCCCTACGGACCGGTCTCTCCGAGGAGAGTCCGTTCCGGATCATGAACGCGTGTCAGACTCTGGGGCCATCGAGCCCCGTCACCGAGGGGGTCGAGCCATGGGGCGCGGCCGGGCCAAGGCCAAGCAGACGAAGGTCGCCCGCCAGCTGAAGTACAACAGCGGTGGGACTGACCTGTCACGTCTGGCCAGCGAACTGGGCGCTTCGACTTCGGACCAGCCGCCGAATGGCGAGCCGTTCGAGGACGACGACGAGGACGACGACCCGTACGCCCAGTACGCGGATCTCTACAACGACGATGACGACGAGGACGAGGACGACCAGTCCGGTCCCCAGTCTCAACATCGTCGCGGTGCGTAATGCCCGCGGCTGCTTAGCCGTTCACTGACCCGGTCCGGGGTTCTGCCGCCGGACCGGGTTTTGTGCTGGCCTCGCGGCCGGTCGGCCTATGCGTAGTCGCCGACCAGCTCCGCACCCGTGGTGTGCTCGCCGCGCTCGGTGATCTCGCCGGCCACCCATGCGTCGACCCCGCGGTCGGCCAGTGTGGCCAGCGCCACATCCACCGATTCCTGCGGGACCATCGCGATCATGCCGACGCCCATGTTGAGCGTCTTCTCCAGTTCGAGCCGCTCGACGTTGCCGGTCCGGCCGACCAGGTCGAAGATCGCACCCGGCGTCCAGGTGGCCCGGTCGACGGTCGCGTGCAGGTGGTCCGGGATGACCCGGGCCAGGTTCGCGGCGAGTCCACCGCCGGTCACATGGCTGAACGCGTGCACCTCGGCGGTGCGGATCAGGGCCAGGCAGTCCAGCGAGTAGATCTTGGTCGGCTCCAGGAGTTCCTCGCCGAGGGTGCGGCCGAGCTCCTCGACGTGCGCGTCGAGCGCGAGTCCGGCCTGGTTCAGCAGAACATGCCGGACCAGGGAGTACCCGTTGGAGTGAAGCCCGGAGGACGCCATGGCGATCACCGCGTCACCCGTACGGATACGATCCGCGCCGAGCAGCCGGTCGGCCTCCACCACGCCCGTACCGGCGCCGGCCACGTCGAAGTCGTCCGCGCCGAGCAGGCCCGGGTGTTCAGCGGTCTCGCCGCCCACCAGGGCGCAGCCGGCCAGCACACAGCCCTCGGCGATGCCCTTGACGATCGCGGCGACCCGCTCGGGGTGGACCTTGCCGACGCAGATGTAGTCGGTCATGAAGAGCGGCTCGGCGCCGCACACCACGATGTCGTCCATGACCATGGCGACCAGGTCATGGCCGATCGTGTCGTACACGCCCAGCTGCCGGGCGATGTCGACCTTGGTGCCCACGCCGTCCGTGGCCGAGGCGAGCAGCGGGCGCTCGTAGTGCTTCAGGGCGGAGGCGTCGAAGAGGCCGGCGAAGCCGCCGAGGCCGCCGAGGACCTCGGGACGCTGCGTCTTCTTCACCCACTCCTTCATCAACTCGACGGCGCGGTCGCCCGCTTCGATGTCGACGCCGGCAGCCGCGTAGGAGGCACCGGAGGACGTGGTCTCAGACATTGCCTGGGATCTTTCGGGTTGGTGACGGGGCTTACGGGCGACGGATCGCGTCGGCCGCGGCCGTGGCTGCCGGACCGGCGGCCAGTTCGGTCTCCAGGAGCTGCTTGCCCAGCAGCTCGGGGTCCGGGAGCTCCATCGGGTACTCGCCGTCGAAGCAGGCACGGCAGAGGTTCGGCTTGGCGATGGTGGTCGCCTCGATCATGCCGTCGATGGAGATGTACGCCAGGGAGTCGGCGCCGAGCGAGGTGCCGATCTCCTCGATGGTCATGCCGTTGGCGATGAGCTCGGCGCGGGTGGCGAAGTCGATGCCGAAGAAGCAGGGCCACTTCACGGGCGGCGAGGAGATCCGGATGTGGACCTCGGCCGCGCCCGCCTCGCGGAGCATGCGCACCAGCGCCCGCTGGGTGTTGCCGCGCACGATCGAGTCGTCGACGACGACCAGCCGCTTGCCCCTGATGACTTCCTTCAGCGGGTTCAGCTTCAGCCGGATGCCGAGCTGCCGGATGGTCTGCGAGGGCTGGATGAAGGTCCGGCCGACGTAGGCGTTCTTGACCAGACCGTTGCCGAACGGGATGCCGGAGGCCTCCGCGTAGCCGACGGCCGCGGGAGTGCCGGACTCCGGGGTCGCTATCACCAGATCGGCGTCGACCGGGGCTTCCTTGGCCAGCTTCCGGCCCATCTCCACGCGGGAGAGGTAGACGTTCCGGCCGGCGATGTCGGTGTCGGGGCGGGCCAGGTACACATACTCGAAGACACAGCCCTTGGGCTTCGCATCCGCGAATCGTGAGGTGCGCAGGCCGTTCTCGTCGATGGCGACGAACTCGCCCGGCTCGATCTCGCGCACGTAGCTGGCGCCGCAGATGTCGAGGGCGGCGGACTCGGAGGCGATGACCCAGCCGCGCTCGAGGCGGCCGAGGACCAGCGGGCGGATGCCCTGCGGGTCACGGGCGGCGTAGAGGGTGTGCTCGTCCATGAAGACGAGGGAGAAGGCGCCCCGGACCTTCGGCAGGACCGCGTGCGCGGCCTCCTCGATGGTCAGCGGCTTGCCGTCGGTGTCGACCTGGGCCGCGAGGAGCGCGGTGAGCAGGTCGGTGTCGTTGGTGGCGGCGACCCGGGTGGACCGGCCGTGGGTGTCCTTCGGGAGGTCGGCGACCATCTCGGCGAGCTGCGCCGTGTTGACGAGGTTGCCGTTGTGGCCGAGTGCGATCGAGCCGTGCGCGGTGGCACGGAACGTCGGCTGGGCGTTCTCCCAGACGGAGGCGCCGGTGGTCGAGTAGCGGGCGTGACCGACCGCGATATGACCCTGGAGCGAGCTGAGGGAGGTCTCGTCGAAGACCTGGGAGACCAGCCCCATGTCCTTGAAGACGAGGATCTGGGAGCCGTTGCTGACCGCGATACCCGCGGATTCCTGGCCCCGATGCTGGAGGGCGTACAGCCCGAAGTACGTGAGCTTGGCGACCTCTTCACCGGGGGCCCAGACACCGAAGACGCCGCAAGCGTCCTGGGGGCCTTTCTCACCGGGGAGCAGATCGTGATTGAGGAGACCGTCACCACGTGGCACGGCACCGAGTGTAGGCGAGATCGACCACTGGTCCGAATTGGGGATACCCGGCCGTAATGGATCTACGACCGCGGACGCGTTGGTGGCTTTCTACATTTCCGCTGGTCAACGCGGTGGGAGGATTCTCCAGCCGAGGCACGTTCGTGCGGACCGGCACCCGCGCAACCCCCTCACACCGTATCTCTGAGTGAGGTGTCGCACATCATTCGGGGCACCGGAGGTCACTTCCTGGACAGCTCGACCCGGTCGCCGCCGGCGGTGGTGAGGGTGAGTTTCCTGCCGTCCACCCGGGTGGTGAGCGGCCCCGCGGTGAGGGTGCCGGCGAGGGCGCGTTCGAAGGTCATGCGGGTGTTGTCGCAGGCCATGCGGGTGGTGCGGGCGTTGCTCAGCCGGATCCGGTCGTCCGTGACCTTCGCCGTGGCGCTGAACTGGTTGCACCCGTAGTTGCCGATGGCCCTGCCGTCGTCGATCTTCACGTGGGCATGTGCCGGGGCGCGCCGGGTGGTGCCGTCCACGGTCACGCTGTCGACGGTCCACTCGATCCCGGTCACCGGTGGCTGGGTCCCCACCGAGACGCCGGCTTTCTCACCGCCGCAGGCCACCGCGAGGGGGACGAGAACGGCGGCCGCCGTCATGGTCAGGGTCCTGCGCTGCGTGCGCTGCTTGTACCCGTACATGCCGGTTCGACGGAACACCCCGGTTGATCGGTTCCCTCAGCTCATGAGGGGCAGCAGGGCCCCGAGGTCCGCCCGCTCCCCGCTGGCGCTGACCTTGGCGTCCGCCAGGGCCTCCGTCCACTCCAGCCGTCCGGTGGCCAGCCGGATCCAGGTGAGCGGATCGGTCTCGACGACGTTCGGCGGGGTGCCCCGGGTGTGCCGGGGGCCTTCGACGCACTGCACCACGGCGTACGGCGGCACCCGCACCTCGGTGGAGCCGCCGGGCGCCTTGACCGCGAGCGCGTCGGCGAGCAGCCGGGTGCAGGCGGCCAGGGCCTGCCGGTCGAACGGCGCCTCGGCTCCCGCGACGGCCGCGTTGAGGTCGTCGGTGTGGACGACCAGCTCGACGGTCCGGGTGACCAGGTAGTCGTCCAGGGACATCGCGCCGGCGCTGGTGGCGAGCAGCCGGGTGCCGGGGTGTGCGGCGAGGAGGTCGCGGAGGCTGCCGTCGGCGTCGGCGAGGTAGGCGTCGAGGTCGGGGTGGCCGTCGGCGAGCGTCCGGGTGAAGTTGGCGATGGCGGCGGAGTTGCCGGAGGTCCCGAACGGCCAGTCGAGGAGGACCGCGTCGGCCTTCGCCGGCTCGGGCTGGTCCAGGGCCCGCTGGACGGCGGTCACGGCCATGCCGATGTGGGCGACGAGGTCCCGTACGGTCCACTCGCCGAGCCGGGTGGGGAGCGCGAGCTGCTCGGGGGTGAGGCCCTCGACGGCCGCCCTCACGTTGCCGAACTGGGCGAGGACCGCGGCGCGGGTCTTGGCCGGGTCGTAACTGCGGGCACGCTTCTTGGCCTGGGGCATGGCGGTGAGCCTATTCATGGGCGCAGCTTCACGGCGAACGAGTAGAGGCGGGTGATCTGGTCCCCGCTGTCGTTGTCGTCGGAGACCAGGTAGAGCGGGCGCCAGCCCTTGTACCGGCCGGAGGTCCAGGGGGTGCCGATGGCCATGCCCTCCGCGTTGTCGACGAGCGGGTTCTGCGGGGAGGAGGACGGGACGGCGATCTGGCCGGGGCCGCCGACGGGGCAGGTCGACAGGTCGACGACCAGTTCGGTACCGGCGAGGATCTTGGCCGGCTGGTGCCAGAGGGAGGTCATGCCGGTCACGTCCGCCGCGTCGGCGACGGAGAGCTGCACGATCCGGATGGCCGTGCCGAGGCCTGCGGTGTACTGGCGTTCCAGGGCGAGGAGATGCCCGTCGTCGTCGATGGCGGTCAGCTCGGACAGGTACATGCCGTCGTCGGCCAGGAAGGCGTACTGCCAGTCCGGGGTGTAGCTGCCGCCGGACGTTCCCGCGTAGCGCTGGATACGGATGATGCCCCGGCCGCGCTGGTCGCCGTCCTCGGCGAGCGGGGCCTCCCAGCCCGCGTAGAGATGGCGGCCGTCCGGGGAGGCGGTCAGGGACTCGATGCTGCGGCCGGTCTGCGCGGAGCCCTGCGGCCAGTAGCGCAGTTCCTTGCGGATGGGGAAGTCCTTGCCGATCTGCCGGCCGGTGGCGATGTCGAAGCGGCGGATGGCCGGTCCGGTCTCGGCGGCGATCAGCATCGTCCTGCCGTCGGTTCTGCCGCCCCTTTCGATGACCATGGCCTCGCCGTCGTACCAGTTGTCGAACAGCTTGCCATCGGCGTGGCGCAGGGGCACCGCGGTGTCGGCGCCGGGGCTGAGATCGAGGGGGGACCCCAGAGTGAGCGGCCAGACCCGGCCCGGGGAGTTGTCGGCGAGCGCGAGGGCCTTGACGTCCTTGCCCTGCGAGACCAGGGCGAGGGCGGACAGCCCGTAGATCTTCTCGTAGTCGACGTTCGCCTTGTTCAGCTTGTCGGAATGATCGAGCAGTACGGCGCGGGGCGCGGCGGCGTCGGACGGCGAGGGGACCGCGCAGGGACCGCCGGCGGCCGCCGGGTGGGTGTCGTGCCACCAGTGGACGAGTGGCTGGGTGCCCAGGCCGAGGACGAGACCGAGGGCGCCCGCGGTCACGGACAGGACGGGGGTGCGGATGCGCTGCCAGCGTGTGGGAGGGGAGGGCGGGGGACCCATGATCCGCCGGGGCGATACCGCGGCATTGTGGACGAAGCCGAGTCCGCCGACGCCGTTGTGGTCTTCGTCCTGTGGTTCCTGCGGCACCTCGGGCCTGATGGCGACGATGCGTTTTCTGACCTCCTGGAAGAGGTCGCGCAGACTCAGCATCTCCGGCCCGTCGGCCAGCCCCTGGCGCATGACGTCGACCAGGGCGCCGGTGAACAGGGTGCAGCGTTTGGGGTCGGGGGCGTGGGAGGGCCGGTCGCGTGGCGCGGAGGTCATGACGTAGGCGCCCTCGACGTCGTGCAGGGTCCGCAGGGCCGTCTCGACGTCCTGGCGGTGGCCGTCCGTCATCTCCGTCAGGACCTGGCCGCTGAAGCAGCAGTCGAGGATCAGGACCCGGCGCAGCGCGGAGCCCGTGTCGCGGATGGCGCGGCGGACGTCGCTGGAGCGGACACAGGTGTCCGGCTGGTCCTCGACCGAATCGGGCAGGGTGAGCAGCAACTGCCGTTCGTGGCGGTCGATGAGCCCGTGACCTGCGTAGTAGACGATCAGGGTGTCCTCGGCGAGCTCGGCCGCCTGCCGGATCGGGCGGACCAGGTCGGCCGGGGAGGTCGGGTTGGGGACCGAGCGGATCCGCTTCTGGTCGTCGGGGATGCCCCAGACGTCCGGGTCCGTGAGCGCGGCCCGCAGGTCCGTCAGGTTGTGCTTGACGCTGCGCAGCGGGTCCAGGTGGGCGTAGTTGTCCACTCCGATCAGCACACATGCGGAGCGCTCCGGGTCGATCCGGCCCAGACTCCCGACCATGGGCGTCTGTGCGGTGCCCGTCACCCCGGCTCCCCGTCCGAGTCGTCGGTCTCCCCGAACCTGCGCAGCAGTTCCGCCACCTGGTCGGGGTCGGCTGCGGTGATGTCGATGCTGACCCGGGACCGGGGCCGGTGACTCCGCCGCCACGCCAGATACGACAGGTGGAGCTGGCCCACGCTGCTCACGGCGGTCAGCACCGCGAGAACGGCGTCCAGGCCGGGGCCCATCCGGCCGGCGTCGGCGTCGGCTTCGGCGACCCGGGTCACCCGGATCTGGCCGCGCAGGGCACGGTCGGCCGCCAACCAGTCGTACAGGGACCGCAGTTCTTCCTCGCGAGTAGTACCCGCAGCCTCGAACCTGATCTCCATCCGGCCGCTCCCCAGCTCGCTCACGGATGTGTCCGACTGTCCAACTACCCCATGGACATCGGTAGTTGGCAAGTCACTTTTTCCCGGAGGGTAGCGGTGAAACTCCTGTGCCCGAAGAGGTGGCCCTACTCCTTCACGGCATATCCCCGGAGCCCCTTTTCGACCAGGCCGAAGGCGGCGCGGGCGCGTTCCGGGGCGTCGGCGGCGATGGTGTCGATGTCCTCGCCCTCGGCGAGCCTGCGCTGGTGCTCCTCGATGAGGGCGTTGCGGGCGTTGCTCAGCGTGGCGGCGGCGATGGTGGCGAGCGTCAGGTCGCCGGTCTCCTCGGCCAGCAGGGCGGCCATCTCCCGGGCGGCCTTCTGCATGGTGAGGAAGACGCGCTCCGTCAGGGCGGGCGTCTCCAGGACGAGTCTGCGCAGCTGGTGGGAGATCGGATCGGCGTTCAGGCCGATCGAGGGGTCGCGGGTCTCGACCATCTCCAGGAACTGCTCTCGTACGGCGTCCACCGCGGACTGCCCGGGCCGCCGCTCCCGTACCGCGCGGGCCGCGTCGCCGAAGTGCTCCTCCACCGGGGCGAAGACCAGGTCCTCTTTCGTACCGAAGTAGTTGAAGACGGTCATCTTGGAGACTTCGGCCGCGTCGGCGATCTCCTGCACGGAGACGGCGTCGAAGCCGCGCTCGACGAAGAGGGCGATCGCGGTGTGCAGGATCCGCTGCGCCGTCTGCTGCTTCTTGCGCTCGCGCAGCCCCATCGCCTCACCCATGAGAGCACCGTACCAAGGCGAAATTTAGCCCCGGATGAAATCTAATCCAGGATGAAAGATTGACCGGGTACACAACCATCGGGCATGGTGCTGCCATGACCGAGACTCAGCGCAGAATAGGCCTGTTCGTCTGCCTTGTGACGATCGTCCTGGCCGTGCTCGACACGCAGATCGTGTCCGCGGCGACCGTCCCGATCGTCCGGGACCTCGACCCCGAGCACGGCATCGGCAAGATCCCCTGGCTGGTCAGCGCGTACGCCCTCGCATCGGCGGCGGTGCTCCCGCTCTACGGCAGGCTGTGCGACGCCTTCGGCGCCAAGCGGGTCCTGCTCGGCGCCATCGCCACCTTCCTGGCCGGCTCGGCGCTGTGCGGCGCGGCCCGGACGATCGGGGAACTGATCGCGGCCCGGGCGGTACAGGGCCTCGGCGCGGGCGGGCTGATGAGCGTGACGATGGTGGTGCTCGCCCAGCTCAACGACCCCGGGGAGAAGAGCCGCGGCGGCAGGAACGCCGGGATGGGCGGGGTGGTGGCCGGCGGCGGCATGGCCCTGGGCCCCTGGATCGGCGGCCTCCTCGCCGACCACGCCGACTGGCGCTGGGTCTTCTACATCAACCTGCCGCTCGGCCTGCTCGTGCTGGCGGTGGGCGCCCTGGTCCTGAAGCTCCCCCGGCAGGAGGTGAAGCACGCGATCGACTACCTGGGCGCGGCCCTGGCCGCCGCCTTCTCCACCGCGCTCCTGCTGGTCACCGACTGGGGCGGAAAGAAGTACGCCTGGTCCTCACCGGAGATCGCCGGTCTGCTGGTGACCGGCGTGGCGGCCCTCGTGCTCTTCCTGCACCGCCAGCGCACCGCGGCCGAACCGATCCTGCCGCTCTCGATGTTCCGGATACCCGAACTCCGCTGGGGTTTCGCCGTCCAGGCACTGATGGGCGCGGCCATGACGGGCGCGATCTACTACGTCCTGCTCTATGTCCAGATCGCCCGGGGCGTGCCCAGCTCCTCGGCCGGGCTGTACCTGCTTCCCCTCGCCGTGGGCATGACCGCCGTCGGCATCGCCACGGGCCGGCTGGCCGACCGCGGCTGGTCCGCGCGGACGTTCGCGATCAGCGGCGCGGCGGTCTCCTGCGCGGCCTTCCTGCTGCTGTCCACCACGGACCCGCACACCTCCCTGTGGCAGCTGCGCGCCGCACTGGTGCTGATGGGCGTCGGCTTCGGCCAGCTCCTCGGCCAGCTCATCCAGCTGGTGCAGGACGCGGCCCCCCGTCACCAGCTGGGTGTGGCCACCACCGCCATCCGCTTCTTCCAGACCCTCGGCACGGCCGTCGGCGCGTCCCTCTTCGGCACGATCGTCATCCGCCTCTACGACGGCCCGGGCGGCACCCCGGACGCGGTACCGCACCTCACGGGTACGGCCAGGACGGCCGGCATCGAGGCGTACGTCTCCGCCACCGACACGGTGTTCCTGTGCGCGGCGGCGGTCATGGCGCTGTGCGTGCTGCTGGCGTCACGGCTGCCGAAGACGCGGGTGCGGGAGGCCGTACCCGCGTAAGGGCGGTCAGCGGGGCGTGATGACCCAGTGGTTGCTGTGGATGACCCGGTCGGCGAAGTCGACGTCGACCTCGCCGAGGAGGCGGAAGCCGAGGGACCGGCAGATGCCGTTCGAGGGGCCGTTGCCCGTCGCCGGGAACGCGTGGATGTCACCCCAGCGGTCCTCGTCCCGGGCCTGCCGGAGAAGGGTGCGGGTGGCAAGCTTGCCGAGGCCACGTCCCTGGAACTCGGGCAGGACCATCCACCCGATCTCCGAGAACGGCTTCCCGTCCTCGTCGTGCGCCCAGACGCACACATTTCCCGCGACGACCTCGGGGGCACCCGGATCAGGGACGATCATCTTGATCCAGGAGGTGTCGGCCGCCGCGGCCTCGGCGTCCCGGCGCACTTTGTCCGCGATGCCCTCGACGGGCAGCGGACCGCCGAGTTCCTTCATCATCACGGGGTCACAGCGCATACGGACATAGGCGTCCACGTCGTCCTGGGTGACGTTTCGCAAGTGCATGCCAGCAGGATGGGGTGTCCGGCCCGGGCGCGAAAAGGCCCCGGCCGGAAACAGGAATCCGGGCGGGGCCTTCGTGACCGCAGGACCGACTACGCGAGCAGCGCCTCGATCGTGCCCTCGTGGGCTTCACGGAGTTCGGTCAGGGAGAGTTCGAACTCGCCCTGGATCTCCACCGAGTCGCCGTCCACGACACCGATGCGCGTCACCGGCAGGCCCCGCGCGCCGCACATGTCGTTGAAGCGGACCTCCTCGGAGCGCGGCACCGCGACGATCGCGCGCCCGGCCGACTCGGAGAGGAGGAACGTGAACGCGTCGAGCCCGTCCGGTACGACGAGACGCGCGCCCTTCCCACCCAGCAGCGCCGACTCCACGACCGCCTGGATCAGACCGCCGTCGGACAGGTCGTGCGCCGAGTCGATCATGCCGTCGCGGGAGGCGGAGATCAGGATCTCGGCCAGGAGGCGTTCGCGCTCCAGGTCGACCTTCGGAGGCAGGCCGCCCAGGTGGTCGTGGACGACCTGGGACCAGGCCGAACCGCCGAACTCCTCGCGGGTGTCGCCGAGGAGGTAGAGCAGCTGGCCCTCCTCCTGGAAGGCAACCGGCGTGCGGCGGGCGACGTCGTCGATCACGCCGAGGACCGCCACGACCGGGGTGGGGTGGATGGCCGCCTCGCCCGTCTGGTTGTAGAGCGAGACGTTGCCGCCGGTCACCGGGGTGCCCAGCTGCAGACAGCCGTCCGCCAGACCGCGCACGGCCTCGGCGAACTGCCACATCACCGCCGGGTCCTCCGGCGAACCGAAGTTCAGGCAGTCGGAGACGGCGAGGGGCTTGGCGCCGGTCGTCGCCACGTTCCGGTAGGCCTCGGCCAGCGCCAGCTGCGCGCCCGCGTACGGGTCCAGCTTGGCGAAGCGGCCGTTGCCGTCCGTCGCGATGGCGACACCGAGGCCGGTCTCCTCGTCCACGCGGATCATGCCGGAGTCCTCCGGCTGGGCGAGGACGGTGTTGCCCTGCACGAAGTGGTCGTACTGCGAGGTGATCCACTTCTTGGAGGCCTGGTTGGGGGAGCCGACCAGCTTCAGGACCTGGTCCTTCAGCTCCTCGGCGGTGGCCGGCCGGGCCAGCTTGTTCGCGTCGTCCGCCTGGAGGGCGTCCTGCCAGGACGGGCGGGCGTAGGGGCGCTCGTAGACCGGGCCGTCGTGCGCGACCGTGCGCGGGTCGACGTCCACGATCTTCTCGCCGTGCCAGAAGATCTCAAGGCGATCGCCGTCGGTCACTTCACCGATGACCGTCGCGATGACGTCCCACTTGGCGCAGATCTCCAGGAAGCGGTCGACCTTGGCCGGCTCGACCACCGCGCACATGCGTTCCTGCGACTCGCTCATGAGGATTTCCTCGGGCGAGAGGGTCGAGTCGCGCAGGGGCACGTCGTCGAGTACGACGGTCATCCCGCCGGAGCCGTTCGACGCCAGTTCGCTGGTCGCGCAGGACAGACCGGCCGCGCCCAGGTCCTGGATGCCGACGACCAGCTTCTCGGCGAAGGCCTCGAGCGTGCACTCGATCAGGAGCTTCTCCTGGAACGGGTCGCCGACCTGGACGGCGGGGCGCTTGGAGGGCTTCGCGTCGTCGAAGGTCTCGCTCGCCAGGATCGACGCGCCGCCGATGCCGTCGCCGCCGGTCCGGGCGCCGTACAGGATGACCTGGTTGCCCGCGCCGGAGGCCTTGGCGAGGTGGATGTCCTCGTGCCGCATGACACCGATGGCACCGGCGTTGACCAGCGGGTTGCCCTGGTAGCAGGCGTCGAAGACGACCTCGCCGCCGATGTTGGGCAGGCCCAGGCAGTTGCCGTAGCCGCCGATGCCGGCGACGACGCCGGGCAGGACGCGCTTGGTGTCCGGGTGGTCGGCGGCGCCGAAGCGCAGCGGGTCGACCACGGCGACCGGGCGGGCGCCCATCGCGATGATGTCGCGGACGATGCCGCCGACACCGGTCGCGGCGCCCTGGTACGGCTCGACGTACGACGGGTGGTTGTGCGACTCGACCTTGAAGGTCACGGCGTAACCCTGGCCGACGTCGACGACACCCGCGTTCTCGCCGATGCCCACCAGGAGCGCGTCGCTCTGCGGGGCCTTCTCGCCGAACTGGCGGAGGTGCACCTTGGAGGACTTGTACGAGCAGTGCTCGGACCACATCACCGAGTACATGGCGAGTTCGGCGCCGGTCGGGCGGCGGCCGAGGATCTCCACCACCCGCTCGTACTCGTCCTTCTTCAGGCCGAGTTCGGCCCAGGGCAGCTCGACGTCGGGGGTCGCGGCCGCGTGCTCGACCGTGTCCAGAGGCGTCCGGCTCATGCGTTGACCAGCTTCTTGAGGATCGAGGTGAAGAACGGCAGACCGTCGGTGCGGCCGGAGCCGATGAGCGGCTCGACGGCGTGCTCCGGGTGCGGCATGAGGCCTACGACATTCCCGGCCTCGTTGGTGATGCCGGCGATGTCGCGGAGGCTGCCGTTGGGATTGAGGTCGAGATAGCGGAAGACCACCCGGCCCTCGGCCTCCAGCTTGTCGAGCGTGTACTCGTCGGCGACGTACCGGCCGTCCATGTTCTTCAGCGGGACGTGGATCTCCTGGCCCTCGCGGTAGTCACCGGTCCAGGCGGTCCCCGCGTTCTCCACCCGCAGCTTCTGGTCGCGGCAGATGAAGTGGAGGTGGTTGTTGCCGAGCATCGCGCCCGGGAGCAGATGGGCCTCGGTGAGGATCTGGAAGCCGTTGCAGATACCGAGGACCGGGAGACCGGCCTTCGCCTGCTCGATGACGGTCTCCATCACCGGCGAGAAACGCGAGATGGCGCCGGCCCGCAGATAGTCGCCGTAGGAGAAACCGCCGGGGAGGACCACCGCGTCGACCTGGTGGAGGTCCTTGTCCTTGTGCCAGAGGGCCACCGGTTCGGCACCCGCGAGCCGGATCGCGCGCTGGGTGTCCCGGTCGTCGAGACTTCCCGGGAAAGTGACGACGCCAATACGAGCGGTCACTTGGCCGCCTCCGCGACTTCATCCACCCGAACGGTGAAGTCCTCGATCACGGTGTTGGCGAGGAAGGATTCCGCAAGATCGTGGATGCGGGCGAGCGCGGCCTCGTCGACCGGCCCGTCAACTTCCAGTTCGAATCGCTTTCCCTGACGGACATCGGAGATGCCTTCGAAACCCAGGCGTGGCAGCGCACGCTGGACCGCCTGGCCCTGGGGGTCGAGGATCTCCGGCTTGAGCATGACGTCGACTACGACGCGTGCCACTGGCACTCCCGGTGTTGTGGTGCTGGCTGCTGAGCAGGCGCTGCCGGGGCTCCGACAGGTGTCTTCAGACTACCCGCACAAAATTTCTACGCGAGTAGAGTTGTAGGAAACTACGTGAGCCGCATCACGATCGGGTGACAGCGGGGGATCCGCACGAAAAGTTCTGGGAAAGTTCCCCGGGTTCGCCCATGACATCTATTGCGCCCGGGACACGCGGGCGGATTTAGTCGGGCTTCACTTTGTATTGCCAGGCACTGTACAAATGAATTGGCAATAGCCGATACTCGGCACGTCATCTCCGCCATCGCGTCATCGCCGATGAGCTGTATAGACGTGCCACACGAAGGGACCGATATTCGTGGCGCAGAAGGTCGTGGTCACTCTCTTTGACGACATCGACGGCTCGGAAGCGGCGGAAACGATCGCCTTCGGACTCGACGGCAAGTCGTACGAGATCGATCTGAATCAAGCCAACGCCAAGGAACTGCGTAAGGCCCTGGAGCCGTACGTGACGGCCGGCCGCAAGCGGTCGAAGTCGGGCAAGGCGTACAAGCAGACGGAGGTCGCCCCCGACCCAGCGGCCGTCCGCGCCTGGGCGCAGGCGAACAAGATGGATGTCCCGGCGCGCGGCCGTATCCCGAAGAAGGTCTACGAGGCGTTCAGCGCCGCGCAGTGAGACGCGGCTCGGGCTGTCCTCAGGGACCGTCACCGGCCCCCGAGGACAGCCGACTTGCGCTACCCCCCTGCTGATCAGCTAATGTCTGGAGCACGCCGAGGGGCGCGGCCGAAAGGCCGGAACCCACGGAGTACATGCGGGTGTAGTTCAGTAGCAGAACATCCCCCTTCCAGGGGGAAGGCGCAGTGTGCAATTCCTGTCACCCGCTCTGCACCGCCGGTCCTGGTCATGCTTGTGGATCAGGTAGGCTGGTGCTCGCACCGATCGGTGGGAGCCGGTCGGGAGCAGTGCGGACGTAGCTCAGTTGGTAGAGCGCAACCTTGCCAAGGTTGAGGTCGCGAGTTCGAGCCTCGTCGTCCGCTCCAGCTCGTAGGAGAAACCCCAGTCATATGACTGGGGTTTTTTCATGCACCAGAACGGGTCCTGACATTTGTCATGGCGAGTGATGACACCGCGCACTGCTGCCGGGCCCGGTCTCCGGGGACGCTCGTTCCATGGAAGCCATGGAAGACAACGAACACGTGATTGAGGTCACAGACCTTCGTCGTGTCTACGGGGGCGGGTTCGAGGCGGTCCGCGGAGTCACCTTCTCCGTGAGCCGCGGGCAGATCTTCGCGCTCCTCGGCACCAACGGCGCCGGAAAAACGTCCACGGTCGAGCTGCTGGAGGGCCTCGCCCCGCCGAGCGGGGGCCGGGTGCGGGTGCTGGGCCACGATCCGCACCGGGAACGGGCCGCCGTACGGCCACGCACCGGCGTGATGCTCCAGGAGGGCGGCTTCCCGTCCGAGCTGACCGTCGGCGAGACGACCCGGATGTGGGCCGGCTGTACGACCGGAGCCCGGCCGACGGCCGAGGCACTCGGCCTGGTCGGACTCGCCGGCAAGGCGGACGTCCGGGTCAAGCAGCTCTCCGGCGGTGAGCGGCGCCGCCTCGACCTGGCACTCGCGCTGCTCGGCCGGCCCGAGGTTCTGTTCCTGGACGAGCCGACCACCGGCCTGGACGCCGAAGGGCGCCGGGACACCTGGGAGTTGGTGCGGTCCCTGCGCGACGCCGGGACCACCGTCCTGCTCACCACGCACTATCTGGAAGAGGCCGAGGACCTCGCCGACCGGCTCGCGATCCTGCACGAGGGGCGCATCGCGGCCACCGGAACACCGGGCGAGGTGACCGCGGACCGGCCCGCACGGATCTCCTTCGAGCTGCCCCTCGGGTACTTCGTGGGCGACCTGCCGCCGCTCGCCGCCCTGGGCGTGTGCGGGCACGAGACCGCCGGCCGGGCCGTACGGCTGCGGACCCGCGAGGTGCAGCGGACCGCCACCGGGGTGCTGGCCTGGGCCCAGCGGGCCGGGGTCGAGCTGGACCGGCTGGAGGTGCGGTCGGCCTCGCTGGAGGAGGCGTTCCTGGGGATCGCGAAGGAGGCGGTCGTATGAGCACGGTGGACGGCGGCCGTACGAGCACGGTGGAGCTCGGCGGGCGCCGGGCGGTGCGCGCCGCGTCCCGGCGCCGGCTGGGTGCGCTCGCCCGCGCCGAGCTGCTGCTCCTCGGCCGCAATCGCGGTGCGGTGCTCACCGCGCTGCTGGTGCCGCTCGCCCTGCCGTTCAGCGTGCGGCCCGCCATCGACCAGATCGACCTGAAGACCCAGGGGCTGAACGTCGGCACGCTGATGCTGACCGCCGCGACCGGGTTCTCCTTCCTCTTCGCCGTGTACACGTCCCTGGTGAGCGCGTACGTGGCCCGCCGGGAGGAGCTCGTCCTCAAACGGCTGCGCACCGGCGAACCGGCCGACGCGGAGATCCTGGCCGGCACCGCCCTGCCCGCCCTCTGCCTCGGCCTGGCCCAGGCACTGGTGCTCACCGTCGGCTGCGCGGTGCTGCTCGACGCGGGCGCGCCCAAGGCGCCGTATCTCACCGTGCTCGGGCTGCTCCTGGGCCTGCTGCTCAGCGCCGCGCTCGCCGCGCTCACCTCGGTGGTCACCCGGACCACCGAGAGCGCCCAGGTCACCGCGCTGCCGCTGGTCTTCGTCTCGATGCTGGGCTCGGGCATCGCCGTGCCCACGGACGTCCTGCCCGACCGGGTCGCCTCGGTCTGTGAACTCCTCCCGCTCTCCCCGGCCGTCCGGCTGGTCCGCGCGGGCTGGACCGGCGAGCTCGGCGGCTACGAGGTGATGGGCACCGTCCTCACCGCGCTGGCCTGGACCGTGGTCGCGGTGTTTGCTGTACGGCGGTGGTTCCGCTGGGAACCCCGGCGCTGAGTGGAGACGGGACAGGACGGGACGGGACCGGGATGAGCGGGGCAGCTGGCTGGTGGCGGGCGAAGACCACGCCCGCCAAGGTCGAGACGTACACACGCTGGTCGTTCCACTTCTTCGCGGTGGTCGAGGTCACCGCGATCGGACTCCCGGTGCTCGGGGAGACGAGGTCGGCGGTCTCGGGCTGGATGGTCGCGATGGTCGTCGTCCACGCGGTGCTCTGCGCGCTGGCCGCCTCCCGGGCGCTGGACTGGACGCGGGGCCGCCGGGAGCAGCCGGTGCGGCTGCTGTGGGTGCTCGGCGCGGCCACCTACGTCTTCGCCGTCACCGCCCTGGTGCTGCGCAAGCACGGCGGGCCGGGCGACGACATGGACAGCGCGGCGGCCACCGTCTTCGTGGGGATCATGGCCTTCGGGGCCGGCACCACGGCACTCGGGGTCCGCAACCGGCTGCGGGCGGTGGCGTTGATCGCGGGCTTCGCGTTCGGGGCGGGCCTGGTCTCCTTCCCGCTGGCCTGGCCCGGGACCGCCGTGCTGGTCACGGCGTTCGCGGTGTTCTTGGCCGGCGGCTTCCTCGCCGCCACCTCGGTCTTCTCCCTCTGGCTGCTGAACGCCGTCTACGAACTCGACGAGGCCCGGGAGACCCGTGCCCGGCTCGCCGTCGCCGAGGAACGGCTGCGGTTCGGCCGCGATCTGCACGACGTGCTCGGCCGCAACCTCGCCGTCATCGCCCTCAAGAGCGAACTGGCCGTCCAGCTCGCCCGCCGCGAACGGCCCGAGGCCGTGGAGCAGATGATCGAGGTGCAGCGGATCGCCCAGGAGTCGCAGCGGGAGGTACGGGCCGTCGTACGGGGCTACAGGGACGCCGACCTCGCGGCCGAACTCGCGGGCGCGCAGGGCGTGTTGACCGCGGCCGGCATCGACTGCGCGGTGACCGGCGACACCGCCGGGCTGCCCGCCGAGGTGCAGTCGGCACTCGGCTGGGTGGTCCGGGAGGCGACCACCAATGTCCTCCGGCACGGGGACGCGGGACGGTGCACGGTGAGTCTGCGGGTACTGGAGGGGCACGTGGTACTGACGGTGGAGAACGACGGGGTCGCTGTGCGGGGCCGCGGTGCCGGGGGCGTCGGCGGGGGTGGCGGGTCGGGGATCGCCGGGTTGCGGGAGCGGCTCGCGGTGGTGGAGGGGACGCTGGAGGCGGGGCCGGTGGGGGCGGACGGGTTCCGGGTGGTGGCTTCGGTGCCGCTGGCCGGTCGTACGGCCGGTGCGAAGGTGAGCGGAGTCACCTCATGACCTCTCCGGTACGGCTGTTGCTCGCCGACGACGAGCATCTGATCCGGGGTGCGCTCGCCGCGCTGCTCGGCCTCGAGGACGACCTCGTCGTGGTCGCGGAGGCGGCCACCGGGCCGGAGGCGCTCGCCATGGCACGGGCCCATCGGCCCGACGTGGCGGTACTGGATCTGCAGATGCCGGGGGCTGACGGTGTGAAGGTCGCCACATCCCTGCGCGCCGAACTGCCCGGCTGCCAGGTGCTGATCGTGACCGGCCACGGCCGCCCCGGACATCTGAAACGGGCCCTGGCCGCCGGTGTGCGCGGATTCGTCCCGAAGACGGTCAGCGCGCAGCGGCTCGCGGAGATCATCCGTACCGTGCACGCGGGAAACCGCTACGTCGACCCGGAGTTGGCCGCCGACGCGATCTCCGCCGGGGACTCGCCGCTGACCGCGCGGGAGGCCGAGGTGCTGGAACTGGCGGCCGACGGGGCGCCGGTCGCGGAGATCGCCGAGCGGGCCGCGCTGTCGCCGGGAACCGTACGGAACTACCTCTCCTCGGCCGTCACCAAGCTCGGCGCGGAGAACCGCCATACGGCAGTACGTCTCGCGCGGGAGCGAGGTTGGGTATAGTTGCTCTCGCGCCACGGCGCATGCGGACGTAGCTCAGTTGGTAGAGCGCAACCTTGCCAAGGTTGAGGTCGCGAGTTCGAGCCTCGTCGTCCGCTCAGAAAAGAAGGCCCCCGGTTTCCGCCGGGGGCCTTCGGCGTTCCCGGGCCGGGGCCCGGGGGTGCCTGCGTCACGACCAGGTGTTGCCCGTCAGCCGCTCGTACGCCTCGACGTACTTCGCCCGGGTCGCCTCGACCACCCGCTGCGGCAGCGGCGGCGGGGGCTGCTCGCTCCTGCGGTCCCAGCCGGACTCGGCCGAGGTCAGCCAGTCGCGCACGTACTGCTTGTCGAACGAGGGCTGGGCCCGGCCCGGCTCCCACTCGTCGGCCGGCCAGAAGCGGGAGGAGTCCGGGGTGAGGACCTCGTCGGCGAGCACCAGGGTCTCGCCCTCGAAGCCGAACTCGAACTTGGTGTCGGCCAGGACGATGCCCCGGTCTCGGGCGATGTCCCGGGCCCGCCCGTACACCGCGAGGGTGGCCTGGCGCAGCTGGGCGGCGGTCTCGGCACCGACCTGCCGGGCGACCTCCTCGTACGACACGTTCTCATCGTGCTCGCCGACCTCCGCCTTGGTGGCCGGGGTGAAGATCGGGGCAGGCAGCTCGGAGCCGTCGACCAGGCCCTCGGGGAGGGCGAGCCCGCACACCGTACGGGACTCCTGGTACTCGGCGAGGCCCGAGCCGGTGAGATAGCCGCGCGCCACGCACTCGACCGGGAGCATCTTCAGGGACTTGCAGACCAGGGTGCGGCCCGCCCAGTCGGCGGGGGCGCCCTCGGGCAGCTCGGTGCTGATGACGTGGTTGGGGGCGAGGTCGGCGAGCTTGTCGAACCACCACAGGGAGAGCTGGGTGAGCACCCGGCCCTTGTCGGGGATCTCGGTCGGCAGCACCCAGTCGTAGGCGGAGATGCGGTCGCTGGCGACCATCACGAGGTCCCCGGCCGCGTTCTGGTACAGCTCGCGCACCTTGCCGGTGTGCAGATGCACCAGACCCGGCACCTCGACGGGCTCGGGCTTTTCGACGAATCCGGACACGGTTCCTCCCCGTGGTTCTGTACAGGTGCCCCCGATTCTCCCGTATGCCGGAGTGCCGCCGGACACGGGGTTCGGACCTGTTGTCCTCAGGGACGGTCAGTCCCGTTTGCAGATGCGGTCCAGGAGGTTGGCGGTGGCGCGCTGGACGCGGGGGTCGATATGGCCGGGGCGGTCCAGGGCCGGGGACCAGGCGAAGGTACCGGACGCGAAGACCAGGGCGCCGGAAGGGGCGCGGTAGAGCGAGGTCTCCTGGTGGCGCAGGGCGCCGTCGTTGTCGGCGTAGGGGGAGTGGGCGAGCAGGATGCGCTCCTCGTGCTCGGGCAGCGCGGTGCGCGGGAAGTAACGGTCGGCCTCCCCGGCCACCAGACCCGGCAGTTCGTCGCCCTCCTGCGCGCCGGTGGCCTCCCAGAGCCAGTGGCCGGCGTTGCGCACGATCAGGGGGTACGGCTCGGGCACCCGGCCCGCGTACTGGATGCCGACCGTCTGCTGCTCGGGCCGGTCGATCTCGCGCCAGAGCACGGGCCTGCCCGGACCCTTGCGCTTTCGGCAGGTGAGCAGACGGTCCGCGACCCCGGACGGGGACGGCCCCAACTCCACCTGCCAGTACATGGTGTTGGCGGAGAGGAAGACCAGCGAGGTGCCGCTGTCCCGGGCCAGATCGACCGTGCGGCGCATCCGCGGCGACCAGTACTCGTCGTGGCCAGGGAAGACCAGGCCCCGGTAACGGGTGGGGTCGACACGGCCGGCGTGCAGGTCGCGGGCGTCGGCGTAGGCGAGGTCGTAGCCGTAGCGCTCGGCCCAGCGGATGAAGTCGTAGGCGTGGCCGACGTGCAGGGGCAGGCCCGCGCCCGCGTACGGCCGGTCGAAGGAGACGGTGGTCGCCGCGTCACCCTCGCCGAGCAGCCGGCCCCGCTCGTCCCAGGCGTGGTAGAGGCTGGCGCCGGTACGGCCGTCCTCGGGGTAGAGGTTGTACGCCTGCCAGGTGATGTCCGGCAGCAGCAGGAGCAGGTCGGCGGGGTGGTTGTCGCGGATCGTGAAGGGCACGTGGGAGCGGTAGCCGTCGGCCGTGGTGAGCACGGCGACATACGCGCCGACGCTCCAGTACGACGGGACCTGCAACCGCCAGGACAGCCACCAGTGGTGGCAGGAGACCGTACGGTCGGCGGCCAGCGGCGGGGGCTGCACGATGCCGGACAGCCGCGGGCTGGTGGTGATCTTGGCGGCGCCGTCGCCGCCGTAGTGGCCGATGCGGTAGATGTCGACGCTGAATTGCTGCGGCGGGTCGACGGTGATGTGGAAGTCGACGGCCTCGCCGGGGGAGACCGCGCCGGTCGAGGCGAATCCTTTGATCTGCCGGTGCACGTCGTCCGCCGAGCGGGGGCCGACCGCACTACGGGGTGCCGGGATCCGCGGGTTCTCGCCGGTGGGCTGTGGCCGGCTCGGGTCGACGTACCAGGGGACGACATGACCGGTGTCGTCGAAATAGGTCTCGCTGCCGCGCAGCCAGGGGACGGGACCCTGGCCGAAGGGGTCCGTGACGGCGTGCGCGAGTGCTCCCGACTCCCAGCGGCGGATGTGGTCCGATGCCATGGTGGCTCCCCTCCCTCGTGCCCCCGTGAGGTGTGCTGATACGAGTCGTTGTGTGGTGGTACGGGATTACGTGGCCGAGCTTGTGCTGTTCCGGTCGGGCCTGGTTCGCGCCCGGTTCGTGCCTGGTTCGTGCCTGTTTCCGGTTTCGCCCGTGGTGCTGTGCGGGCTCCGCGGGCCGTGATTGTGCCGTCTGCCTTATGTCGGATGCGCTTGCCATTCCACCGAACGGTCCCAGCACATCACATAACGCACGCGTCCGGTCACGGTTCGTTGCGAATTTGCCTGAAGTGGAACAGTTCGCTCCGCTAAAGCGTCGAAACGCCGAGGTCAGACCAGCCGTACGGGCTTCTCGGGACGTATCCCGGACTCGACCAGCCAGGCCCGCAGCGGGGCCGGGTCTCCCTCCTCCACGAGGCTGAGGACTCTGGGCGTCAGGTCGGCGGCCCGCTCGCCGTCGACCAGCAGGGACGGGCCGTCGAGCCAGTCCAGGCCGGGGGTGGCTCCGGCGGTGTCCACGGCCGCGCAGCACACCATCGCCGTGACGTGGTCGGCGAGCAGCTCGCGGGCGGTACGCGGGGGCTGGAGGGGGAAGAGGGGCAGCGCGCAGTCGTCCCAGAGGGCGCTGTCGGGGCCCTGCCCGGCGGGCGCGGGTGCGCGCGCGTCGGGTCCGGGGATGACGGCGGCGGCCTCCTCGCGGGCGAGGGCCGCGGTGAGCCCTGCGGCCAGGGCGGCGCTGCGCTCGGTGCCGGTGGCTTCCTCGGCGTCCTCGTCGTAGGCCGGGGGCGCCTTCGGCCTGCTGTGGGCGGCCGGGTCGGTCAGGTGGTCCAGGACCCGGGCCAGGGTGGGGCCGCCGGGGTCGGGGGCGGCGGGGTCGAGGGTGGCACGGACGCCGAAGGAGTCCAGGACACGGTGCAGCCGGGCCGCCTCGGTACGCCAGGTGCGGTCGACGACCTCGTCCGGATACTCCTGCCAGGCCACCGGCGACCAGTCCGGGCCCGGCTCGGCGGGGCCGCCGTGGAAGAGACGGGCGGCGAGCAGCGAGGCGGCCTCGTCCACCAGGCCCGGCTCCTCCAGCAGGTCGCAGGCGGGCCGCTCGCCGAGCCGGGAGGCGAAGCCCTCGGCCAGCCGGTCGCGCCGGGACAGCTCGGTGAGCGCCGCGACCACGCCCGCGTCCAGCCGGGACGGCCAGCGGCCCATCCGCCAGGCGGGCAGCGCGACCCGGGTGAGAAGACGGTCCCAGCCGGCGTAGGCGAGGCCGACCTGCTCCTGGGCGACGATCCGCAGTCCGTAGTCCACGGCCTGTGCGCGCTCGGCGGCCGCGGCGGCGACCCCGCGCTCCATCAGCGTGGCGTGCTCACGGCAGCCCCGCAGCAGCACCCGGGCCACCCAGCCGAAGCCCGCGCACACCAGCCGGGTCGCCGGACATCGGCCGCTCGTCGAGGAGACGGCGACCGCCGCGTCCAGCCCGCGCACGAAGCGGCGGGCGGCCGCTATGTCCGGGTGCGCCGAGGGTCCCGTACCGGCGACGACCGGGGCGAGGACCGCGCGCAGCTCGCCGACGCGCATCCACCACAGGAACGGGGAGCCGATGACGAGCACGGGGGCGGCCGGGGTACGGCGGTGCGGGCCGGGGTTGCCGAGCTCGTCGCCGCCCTTGGGCGCGGGCGGGCCGTGCGCCGGGTGGGTGCGGTCCTCCAGCCAGCTGTCGCAGTCCGGGGTGAGCGCTATGGCGGAGGGCACCGGGACGTCGAGGCGGTCGGCGAGGTCGCGCACCATGCGGTACAGGTCCGGGGCGGACTCCTCCAGGATCGGGACCGTGGGGCTCACGGCCGGCCGGGCGCGGGCCACGACCAGGGCGATGCCGGCGGCGGCCAGCAGCACGACGACGGCGAGCACACCGACGATCCAGCGGGCCGTGTCCCAGCCCCGGCCGACGAAGTGACCGGTGGAACCGCCGGTCAGCAGGATCACCGTGGCCGCCGCGGGCAGCAGCGCCACGGCCAGGGCCCGGCCGCGGATACGCAGCACAGCGAGGGCCCGGGTACGCGCTGCCTGCGCTCCCGCCTCCACACCGATACCGGTACTGGTCACGTCCGGACCTCACCCCCTCCCTGCTGTCCTGGTGCCGTCCTGGCTGTTGCTCACTCCCCCACTGTGGCACCCGCCACTGACATCGCAATGCCGGTGGGCCAAGTGCCGGAACGCTTGCGCCGCACCCTAGTTGGGGCCTCGGCCCCCGTCAGCCGGATGGGGCATCGGTCACTCGATGGAATGGCTTTGGTCAGAGGTGATCGACAGACAGCAACGATCAGGCCCCGGATTTTCGGGGTCCGGGGCCTGACCAGGAGCGGTGCACGCATGGAGGCCGCTCAGGCCTCGGCCGCCTCAGCCGCCTCGGCCGCCGCCTTCGCCGCGATGTCCGTACGGTGCTGGGAGCCGTCGAGCCCGATCCGCGCCACGGCCGCGTACGCCCGCTCACGCGCCTGGGTCAGATCCTGACCGGTCGCGGTCACGGAGAGAACCCGGCCGCCGGCGCTGACGACCGCCTCGCCGTCCCGCTTCGTCCCCGCGTGCAGGACGTAGGCGTGCGGGGCGTCCTCGGCGGCCACCGTGTCGAGGCCGGTGATGGGGTCGCCGGTGCGCGGGGTGCCCGGGTAGTTGTGGGAGGCGACGACCACGGTGACCGCGGCGTCGTCGCGCCAGCGCAGCGGCGGGAGGTCGTCGAGGGTGCCGTTCGCGGCGGCGAGCAGGACGCCGGCCAGCGGGGTCTTCAGGCGGGCGAGGACCACCTGGGTCTCGGGGTCGCCGAAGCGGGCGTTGAACTCGATCACCCGGACACCGCGCGAGGTGATCGCGAGGCCGGCGTAGAGGAGACCGGAGAACGGGGTGCCGCGCCGCCGCATCTCGTCGACGGTCGGCTGGAGAACGGTCTCCATGACCTCGTCGACCAGCTTGGGGTCGGCCCAGGGCAACGGGGTGTACGCCCCCATGCCGCCGGTGTTCGGCCCCTGGTCCCCGTCCAGGGCGCGCTTGAAGTCCTGGGCGGGCTGGAGCGGGAGGACCGTCACACCGTCGGTGATCGCGAAGAGGGAGACCTCGGGGCCGTCGAGGAACTCCTCGATGACGACGCGGTCGCACTCGGCGGCGTGCGCCGTGGCGGCCGCCAGGTCGTCGGTGACGACGACGCCCTTGCCGGCGGCGAGCCCGTCGTCCTTGACGACGTACGGTGCCCCGAAGGCGTCGAGGGCCTCGGCGACCTCATCGGCGTCTGTGCAAACGTACGAACGGGCGGTGGGCACGCCGGCCGCCGCCATCACGGCCTTGGCGAACGCCTTGGACCCCTCGATCTGCGCGGCCTCCCCGGAGGGGCCGAAGACCGGGATGCCCGCCTCGCGCACGGCGTCGGCGACCCCGGCGACGAGCGGGGCCTCCGGGCCGACGATCACGAGATCGGCGCCGGTCTCCCGGGCCAGGGCGGTGACGGCAGCGCCGTCCAGGGCGTCGACCGGGTGCAGTTCGGCGACCTCGCCGATACCGGCGTTGCCGGGGGCGCAGTGCAGCGCGGTGACGTCGGGATCGAGGGACAGAGAGCGGCACAGGGCGTGTTCGCGGGCGCCGCTGCCGATGACGAGGACCTTCACGGGGGTCAGCGTAGCCGGGTGCACCGACTGGAGGATTCTCCAAGGGGGTGGAAGGTGGAGCGGAGGGCAAGGCCGGAGAACGCTCGGCTCCCGTTTCCCTCACCGTCGGCGCGCGCCGCGCCTCACTCGTTCTGGAACTCCTCCACCACCGTCGCCCCCAGCTCCCGCACGATCAGTTCATGGCCGGAGAGGGCCGACTCGTCGAGATCCGGGTCGTCCTCCTCGGGGATGTCGTCCTCGGGAGACACCGGAGGCGGTTCGGGGGCCGCGGGCGGCGGGGTCGGAGCCGCTGCCCTCGGGGCGGACGGCGGGGAGCCCTGGGGCGTGGCCGTCGGCCCGGGCTGGGACGCCGCCGGGCGGGCCGGGGCCGCCGGGGCGGAGCCGCCGTAACCGGACGACGCCGCGGGTGCGCCGCCGAAACCGCCGCCGGGCTGACCGCCGCCGTAGCCGGGACCGGCCGGGGCCGAACCGCCGCCGCCCGTCGGGTCGACGATCGCCTCGATCCGCCACTGCACGCTGAACTGTTCGGCCAGCGCCTGCCGCAGCACGTCCTCGCTGCCGCTGCTCGCGAAGTTGTCGCGGGCGCCGGCGTTGACGAAGCCGAGCTGGAGGGTGGTGCCGTCGAAACCGGTGACCTGGGCGTTCTGGCTGAGGAGGATCCAGGTGAAGCGCCGGCGGTTCTTGACCGCTTCGAGGATGTTCGGCCAGAGAACACGGGGGTCCAGCCCGCCGGCAGGGGCGGCCGGGGCGGCTGGGGCCGAGGCCGCCGGGCTTGGCTGGGCCGGCTGGGCCGCCGGGGTGCCCGTGCCCGTGGCACCGCCCGCTGCCGCCGTGCCCGCGCCCGCGGCCGAGGCCGTGGGCCAGCCGCCGG
>NZ_JBHXSK010000051.1:0-86869 GCF_042716195.1 Streptomyces sp. NPDC058683 | reverse complement strand
CCCCTTTGGGGCGCTGCGCTGAGGCGCCCCGTAAGGGGCGCGGGGAACTGCGCGACAAGCCCCCACGCACCCGCAGCCGACGACGAATCGGCGTCCTCCCGCAACGCGTCCCGCACCTCGAAATACCGCTCCGTGGCCGTGGCCGCTTCCTGGCTCATCGCCAGCAGGAAGCCGATCGACTCCACCGGCCAGCGCAGTGCCAGTGCCGTCGACAGGAACGCCACCAGCGTCCCCGTGCTCAGCTCGCCCTCGGCGACCTGGATCGACCCCCACAGCAGCGCCGCCCCGATGGCCGCCTCCGGGAGGGTCACGATGACGCCCCAGATCGTCGCCAGCATCCGCGCCTTGCGCAGCTCCGTGCCCCGCAGGGTCCGTACCAGCTCGCGGAACGCGCGCGCCTGGCTGCGGTGCCGGCCGAACCCCTTGATGATGCGGATGCCGAGCACGCTCTCCTCGACCACCGTCGTCAGGTCGCCCACCTGGTCCTGGGCGAGCCGGGCCACCGCCGCGTACCGCTTCTCGAAGATCACGCACGTCCACATCACGGGGATCGTGGGGACGAGGATGACCAGGCCCAGCGTCCAGTCCTGGAGCAGCATGATGATCACGCCGACGAGGATGGTCACCCCGTTGACCAGCAGGAAGGTCAGCGGAAAGGCGAGGAACATGCGGAGCAGCATCAGGTCGGTGGTGGCCCGGGAGAGCAACTGGCCGGAGGCCCAGCGGTCGTGGAAGGCGACCGGCAGGCGCTGCAGATGGCCGTAGAGGTCTGCCCGCATGCCCGCCTCGACGTGCGAGAGCGGTCTGGCCACCAGCCAGCGCCGCAGTCCGAAAAGCACCGCTTCGGCGATCCCGAGCAGCAGCAGGTACAGCGCGCCGAGCCAGACCCCGCCGGGGTCGCGGTCCGCCACCGGGCCGTCCACCATCCACTTGAGGACGAGCGGGATGACGAGCCCCGTACAGGAGGCGATCACCGCGACGAACACGGCGACCGACAGCCGCGCCCGCACCGGCCGTACGTACGGCCACAGGCGCAGCAGGGTACGGACGGCTGACCGGTCCTTGGTGGTTGCACGTGTCGGAGGCATCAGGGGCGAGCCTACGGATCGGCACTGACAACGCCTACCGAGTTTTGGCCGGACCGGAATCCGCCGCTGGTCCTACGACCTGGGGAGTGTTCGAGGGTCGTACATCCGGATCCGCCGCATCAGCCGATCGGTCGATGCCGTTTCCAGCGGGGCGGGCGATGTGGCGGCCCGGGCCCGGACGGGACCCTCGGGTCGCGCTGGGCTCGGCGCTGCTCGCGCTCGTCGTCGACAGGATCGCCTTCGACGTACGACTGCCGAAGCAGCCGGGCGGGTATCTGCTGGCGCTGCTGCTCACGACCGTGGCGGCCCTCGCCCTCGGCTTTGTCGTCTAGACGCTGTCCCCTGGAAGGCAGGGCGTGTCTGTCACTCTCACGGGTGATGTTGATCGAAGACATGCGCGGGAGGGGAACGGGGTGGCTAGGTTCGTGGCATGTCACGTTTCCGGCTGTATCCGACGCCCGTGCAGGTGGAGCAGATGCTGCTGCACTGCGCGCACGCCCGGTACGTGTGGAACGTGGCGGTGGAGCAGCACGCGCACTGGCGGCCCGGCCGCAGGTCCGCGCCCGGTTTTGCCGAGCAGTGCCGCCAGCTCACCGAAGCCCGGCAGGAAAACGAGTGGCTCGCCGCCGGGAACGCGGACGTGCAGCAGCAGGCCCTGAAGGACTTCGCTACAGCCAGGAACGCCCGCTTCACCTCCGGATTTGGTGAGCCGACCTGGCGCAGAAAGCACGTGCACGAGGGCTTTAGGGTCATCGGCACCGACCGCGTACCCGAGTACGAACCGGACGGCAGTGCGAAGTTGAACGCCAGGGGCAGGCAGGTCATGGGCCGCTCGGTCGTGGTGCAGAGGCTGAACCGGCGGTGGGCTCGGGTGAAGGTGCCCGGCTGTGGCTGGGTGCGTTTCCGTCTCACCCGTGCCGAACTGCCCGCCGCGAAGACGTTCCGGGTCACCTTCCGTACCGGGCAGTGGCATATTGCGTTCGCCGTCGTCCCCGAGCCGATCGACGTGCCGGCGACGGGCGTGGTCATCGGCATCGACCGGGGTGTGACCATCACGGCCGCTCTGTCCGACGGCCGGAAGTTGAACTGCCCGCAGCTCACAGTCAGGGAGCGTGCACAGGTCCGCAAGCACCAGCGGCGTGCTGCCCGCGCTCCGAAGGGCAGTGATGCCAGGGCCACCGAGCACGCGAAGGTCGCCCGGTTGAAGGCGCGCGAGGTGAACCGGCGCAAGGACTGGTGCGAGAAGACCAGCACCATGGTCGCCCGCAGCTACGATGTGATCCGGTTCGAGAAGCTGAACATCAAGAACATGACCCGCTCCGCGAAGGGAACCGTCGAGCAGCCTGGCAGGAACGTCCGGCAGAAGGCCGGGCTGAACCGGGGCATCCTCGCCCAGGGGTGGGGCCTGCTGAGGCGGCGCACGGAGCAGAAGGCTCCGGGCCGGGTCGAGGACGTGCCCGCACCCTTTACGTCTCTGCGGTGCAGTGCCTGCGGGTGGATCGAGAAGAAGTCGCGCAAGAGCCAAGCCGACTTCGTCTGCGTGTCCTGCGGCTTCAGCTGCAACGCCGATGAGAACGCGAGCATCAACGTCGCGGCAGGACAGGGCGGGATCCCCCGCCCCCGGCGAACCGCCGGTGCCGGAGGGGTGACAGCGGCCGCCGGTCGTTCGAGCGCCCGTGAACCTCAACCCGCCTGGGTTGGAATCCCCCTCTTTTAAGAGGTGGAGGATGTCAAGTACGACACCGACTCCGACACCCTCCCCGCGATCGAGGCGGGTGCCACCGGCTACCTGCTGAAGGACGCCCCGCGCGAGGAGCTGTTCACCGCCGTCCGCGCCGCCGCCCAGGGCCGTACCGTCCTCTCCCCGGCCGTCGCCTCCCGCCTGGTCTCCGCGGTCCGCACCCCCGGCGCGCCCGGCAACGAACCGCTCTCCGCCCGCGAACGCGAGGTCCTGGCCCTGGTCGCCCGGGGCACCTCCAACCGCGAGATCGCCCGCGAGCTCTTCATCAGCGAGGCCACGGTCAAGACCCACCTCACCCACCTCTACGCCAAGCTGGGCGTCAACGACCGCGCGGCGGCGGTCGCGACGGCGTACCAGCGGGGGATCCTCGGCTAACCCGGATACGGCAGCAGGGTGGCCGCGATCCGCTCCCAGGACGTCTTCAGCTCGGCGAGCAGCTCCGGCTCGTCCGGGGCGAGATCGGCCTGTTCGCGCAGATCGGCGGCGAGGTGGTAGAGGTGGTCGTCGCCGGCGTCGTCCTGGTAGTACTTCCAGTCCCCGCGCCGCAGCGCCCGGTTGGCCCGGACCCGCCAGAACAGGTCGCGCTCCGGCAGCCGTTCGCCGCGCAGCAGATAGCCCGCGAGGCTGGTGCCGTCCAGCGGATACGCGGGGTCGGGGCGGGCGCCCGCCAGTTCCAGCAGGGTCGCCGTCCAGTCCGGGGTGAACAGCGGCTCGTGGCTGACCTGGCGGCCGTCGATCCGGGCGGGCCAGCGCACGATGGTCGGCACCCGGATGCCGCCCTCCTGGAGCACGAACTTCTCGCCGCTCAGCGGCCACAGGTACGACCAGCGCTCACCGCCGTTGTCGCTGGCGAACAGGACGACCGTGTTCTCCTCCTGCCCGGAGCGGCGCAGCGCGTCGAGCACATCGCCGACGGCCGCGTCCAGGCTCTCCACCATCTCGGTGTACTTGGCGACCGAGCCGCCGTCGTAGTGGTTGAGCGCGACCGAGATTTCCGCCTGGCTCTCGGCGGCCCGGATCCGCGCGGCGATCTGCGCGCCGGTCTCCTCGTCGCCCTCGGCGAGCCAGGGCCAGTGCGGGGTGGTGAAGTTGAGGTTCAGCAGCCAGGGCGTGGCGTGCTTCCGGCCGACGTACTCGACGGCCCGCTCGGTCAGCACGGTCGTGTAGTACCGCAGGTCCTTGTACTCGGCGTCGCCCTCGTAGAGGTCGTAGTCGCCCAGCTGCCCCAGCTTGGAGAAGTATTCGAGGACCCCGCCGAAGTTGCCGAAGAACTCGTCCCAGCCGGATTTGGTCGGGCTGTAGTCGGGCAGCCAGCCGCAGTGCCACTTGCCGATCAGGGCGGTGGCGTAACCGGCCTTCTTCACCAGGGAGGCGAGGGTGGGGTGGTGGGGGTCCAGACCCTGCGTCCGGGCGGCGATGGGCTCGGCGAGGCCGCCCGGCGTTCGGCCCGGGTAGCGGCCGGTGTAGAGGCTGAACCGGGTGGGGGAGCAGGTCGCCGAGCCGGAGTAGGCGTCGGTGAACCGCACGCCCTGGCGGGCCAGCCGGTCCAGGTTCGGGGTCTTGATGTGCGGGGCGCCGTAGGAGGAGAGGTCGGCCCAGCCGAGGTCGTCGCCGAGGATGACCAGGAGGTTGGGGCGGGTGCCGGAGGCGGCTGGGCGGGCCTCGAAGGGACGCTCGGCGGCTTCGGCCGCAGCGGTCGGGCCTGCGACGGCGGTGACCGCGCCACCGCCGATGAGGCCACCGAACGTACGACGGGATATCTCAGGCATGCGTTTCAGTGGATCAGCGGGCGCCGCGCCTGGCCAGGAAACCGGCGCGGATTTCACGCCCCTGCAACGTTGCCTCAGCCGACCACCCGCAGCAGCAGCACCGCCCGCGCGGGCACCGTGATCGCCGTCCCGGCCTCGTGCACCACGCCCGGTGCCTCGCTCTGCTCCTCCCGCGTGGTGTCCACGAGCACCTCGTAGCGTTCCGCCCACGGCGGGCCCGGCAGCAGGAACTCCGCCGGGCGGTCGCCGGCGTGCAGGACGGTCAGGAAACTGTCGTCCAGGACCGGCGCCCCGCGCTCGTCGCGGCCCGGGATGTCCCGCCCGGACAGATACATGCCGAGGGTGGCGGCGGGCGCGTACCAGTCGCCCTCGGTCATCTCCTCGCCGTGTGCCGTGAACCAGGCCAGGTCGCGCAGCCCGTCCGCCGAGTGCGCGCGGCCCGAGAAGAAGGCGCGGCGGCGCAGGACCGGGTGGCGGTGGCGCAGCCGGATCAGCCGGGAGGTGAGGTCGAACAGCGGTCGCCAGGCCGGGTCGTCCAGCAGCTTCCAGTCCAGCCAGCTGATGTCGTTGTCCTGGCAGTAGGCGTTGTTGTTGCCGCGCTGGGTGCGGCCCAGCTCGTCGCCGGCGACCAGCATCGGAACGCCCGTCGACAGCAGCAGCGTCGTCAGGAGGTTCCGCAGCTGCCGCCTGCGCAGTGCCCGTACGTCCTCGTCGGCCGTCTCGCCCTCCACCCCGCAGTTCCAGGAGCGGTTGTCGCCGGCGCCGTCGCGGTTGTTCTCGCCGTTGGCCTCGTTGTGCTTCGCCTGGTACGACACCAGGTCGCGCAGGGTGTAGCCGTCGTGCGCGGTGATGAAGTTGACGGAGGCGTAGGGGCGCCGGCCGCCCCAGGCGTAGAGGTCGCTGGAGCCGGAGAGGCGGTAGCCGAGGTCGCGGACGTCCGGGAGGGCGCCGCGCCAGAAGTCCCGGACGGCGTCCCGGTAGCGGTCGTTCCATTCGGTCCACAGGGGCGGGAAGGCGCCCACCTGGTAGCCGCCGGAGCCCACGTCCCACGGTTCGGCGATCAGCTTCACCCGGCGCAGCACCGGGTCCTGGGCGATCACCGCGAGAAAGGGGGAGAGCATGTCGACGTCGTGCATCGAGCGGGCCAGCGCGGCCGCGAGGTCGAAACGGAAGCCGTCCACGCCCATCTCGGTCACCCAGTAGCGCAGCGAGTCGGTGATCAGGCGCAGGACGTGCGGCCGGACCACGTGCAGGGTGTTGCCGCAGCCGGTGTAGTCGGCGAAGTGCCGGGCGTCGTCCTGGAGCCGGTAGTAGCCCCGGTTGTCGATGCCCTTGAGGGACAGCGTCGGGCCCAGCTCGCCCGCCTCCGCCGTGTGGTTGTAGACCACGTCGAGGATGACCTCTATCCCGGCCGCGTGCAGCGCGCGCACCATCCGCTTGAACTCGCCGACCTGCTGTCCCGTCGTACCGGAGGCGGCGTAGGCCGCGTGCGGGGCGAAGTAGCCGATGGAGTTGTAGCCCCAGTAGTTCCTGAGGCCCCGCTTCAGCAGGTGGTCCTCGTGGGCGAACTGGTGCACGGGGAGGAGCTCCACGGCCGTCACGCCGAGGTTGACCAGGTGCTCGACCGCGGCCGGGTGGGCCAGCCCCGCGTAGGTGCCGCGGAGTTCCTCGGGTATGCCCGGGTGCAGTCTGGTGAAGCCGCGCACGTGCAGCTCGTAGATGACGGAGTCCGCCCACGGGGTCTTCGGGCGGTGGTCGTCGGACCAGTCGTCGTCATCGTGGACGACCACGCCCTTGGGGACGTACGGCGCCGAGTCCCGGTCGTCCCGGACGGTGTCGGCGACCTGCTGGTCCGGCCAGTCCCGGACATGCCCGTACACCTCGGGCGGCAGTCCGAACTCGCCGTCCACCGCCCGCGCGTACGGGTCGAGCAGCAGCTTCGCCGGGTTCCAGCGGGCGCCGGTCCACGGGTCCCAGCGGCCGTCGACCCGGTAGCCGTACCGCTGGCCCGGCAGTACGCCCGGCACGAACCCGTGCCAGATCTCGTGCGTCAGTTCGGTCAGCGGGATCCTGGTCTCCCGGCCCCGCTCGTCGAAGAGGCAGAGCCGGACCGCCTCGGCCCCGGCCGCCCACAGGGCGAAGTTGGTGCCGGCCACCCCGTCCGGGCCGACCCGGAACCGGGCGCCCAGCGGAGTCGACGACCCCGGCCAGGCCGCCGGGACGGGGAGGGCCGTCCCGTTGACCGCGGGGGCCTCCGCCCTCGGGGCCCGCGCCCGTGCCCCTTGCTGCTCGGCTGCGCTCGTCACCTGTCGGCCCCTTTGTTGTTCCGCGGCTCGCCGACCCCCGGGGCGCACCCGGTCCGTGTTCGGGCAGCCGACCGTGCCCGGACTCCCGGTCCCGGGCACGCTCGGCGGCTCGCTACGGACACGCCCGCGACGGCTCTCGCACGGGCGCGGCGGCTCCCCAGCTCGTCGTCCTTCCCTCTGTTCTGCCCAGTGCCGGCCTCGCACTCACGTTTCCCCGGGGCGGGCCCGGTCGTTGAGTCCCACGTGAGGCATCCACAGAGGCGCGCACGGCGCGCACGGCGCGCGGGGGCCGCGTTGGCCGCGGTACTGACATGGGCGGGGCTGCTGGCGGGCGCCGCCGGCTGCTCCTCGGACGACAGCGGCGGGCTCGGCATCGACCATGTCCTCGGAGGCGCGCCCCCGGCCCCCGAGGACGTCATCCGCATCACCCCGGACGACGGCGCCAAGGCCGTACGCCCAGGCGGACGGCTGACGGTGCGGGTGCCCAGCGGCCGCCTGGAATCCGTCAGCGTCGTCAAGTCCCAGGACGCCCAGGACTCCCCGGTCCCCGGGCACATCGCCGCGGACGGCACGACCTGGCGGCCCGACGACCCCAGACTCGCGCTCGCCGCCAAGTACACCGTCGATGTGGTCGCCCTGGACGGCCGCGGCCGTCGCTCGGCCCGCCACACCACCTTCACCACGCTGGTCCCCGACGAACGCTTCATCGGGTACGTCACCCCCGAGAACCGCGCCACCGTCGGCACCGGGATGATCGTGTCCCTCGCCTTCAGCCGCGACATCGACAACCGCGGCGCCGTCGAGCGCGCGGTCCGGGTCACCGCCAAGCCCGCGGTCGAGGTCCGCCCGCACTGGTTCGGCAAGAACCGTCTCGACTTCCGTCCCGAGCACTACTGGCAGCCCGGCACGGTCGTCACCGTCGGCCTCGAACTCCGTGACGTCGAAGGGGCCCGCGGGGTCTACGGCCTCCAGCACAAGACGTTCACCTTCACCGTCGGCCGCAGCCAGGTCTCCCTCGTCGACGCGTCCCAGCACACGATGGAGGTCCGCCGCGACGGCGACCTGCTCGCCACCGTCCCGGTCACCGCGGGCGCGCCCGCCCACACCACCTACAACGGGAAGATGGTGGTGATGGAGATGCACGAGGTGACCCGCATGAACGGCCGCACGGTCGGCTTCGGCGGCGAGTACGACATCCCCGACGTCCCGCACGCCCTCAAACTCACCGACTCCGGCACCTTCCTGCACGGCAACTACTGGGCGCCGGACGCCCCGGGCCGGGTCAACGTCAGCCACGGCTGCGTGGGCCTGCGCGATGTGAAGGGCGGCGGCTCGGACACGCCCGCGGGCTGGTTCTACGACCGCACCCTGGTCGGGGACGTGGTCGAGGTCGTCCACAGCAACGACAAAACGGTCGCTCCCGACAATGGCCTCGGAGGGTGGAACATGGGTTGGAAGGAGTGGAAGGCGGGCGGCGCGGTCAAGTAACCAGGTGGGGGGAACGGTTCGGTGCGGGCGGAAGCCGCCGTGCGAGCGACAGAAGTTGCGACGCAACGGTGACATTCGCCCAACACCAAGCTCAAAACCGTCCGGTTACTATGCGCCAATGCGCGGGCGGAACGCGCTGGGGTGGGCCTGACCAGGCCCTGGGAGGGGAGAACGACTTTGAACGTACGGCCGATATCGGGGGCGGCGGTCCAGGCCCGGAGGAAGGGTCTGGCCGTCGCGGCCGGTGTTCTGCTCATGGCAGTCACCGCGTGCGGGGGCGGCGGCTCCTCCGACAAGGGGAGCGGGGACGGCAAGGCGAAGGACTCCACGACGCAGGCGAGCAAGCAGTCCGTCGCCACCGTCAGCATCAGCCCCAAGTCCGGGGCGACCGACGTGGACACCAGCGGGTCGCTCAAGGTCAGCGCGGCCAAGGGCAAGCTGACCGACGTGGAGGTCAAGGACTCCAAGGGCAACAAGGTCGACGGCGCGATCGCGGCGGGCGGCGCCAGCTGGACGCCGGCCGGCCACCTCGCCAACTCCACGAAGTACACGGTGCACGCGGTCGCGAAGGACACCGAGGGACGTGAGTCGGCGGAGGACTCCACGTTCACCACACTCACGCCGAAGAACACGTTCACCGGCTACTTCACGCCGGAGGACGGGTCCACGGTCGGCGTCGGGATGCCGTTCTCCATCCGTTTCACCCGGGGCATCACCGACCCGGCCGCCGTGGAGAAGGCGATCACCGTCAAGACCGAGCCGGCGGTCGACGTCCAGGGCCACTGGTTCGGCAACGACCGCCTCGACTTCCGCCCCGAGAACTACTGGAAGTCCGGCACGAAGGTCTCCGTCACCCTCAACCTCAACGGCGTCGAGGGCCGCGACGGGGTGTACGGCCAGCAGGCCAAGACCGTGAAGTTCACGATCGGCCGCAACCAGGTGTCGATCGTCGACGCCAAGAAGCACACGATGAAGGTCATGCAGGACGGCAGGGTCGTGAAGACCCTCGCGGTCACGACCGGCAAGCCCGGGTACGACACGTGGAACGGCCAGATGGTCATCAGCGAGAAGCTGCGCGTGACCCGGATGAACGGCGAGACGGTCGGCTACGGCGGCGAGTACGACATCAAGGACGTGCCGGACGCGATGCGGCTGACCACGTCCGGGACGTTCATCCACGGCAACTACTGGGGTGGCGGCGCCTTCGGCAACTACAACGCCAGCCACGGCTGCGTGGGGCTCCAGGACATCCGGGGCGGGGGCGACCGGGGGCTGCCGGCCGCCTGGTTCTACGACCACTCGATCATCGGGGACGTGGTGACCGTGAAGAACTCGAACGACGAGACGGTCGCGCCGGACAACGGCTTCAACGGCTGGAACATGTCCTGGAAGCAGTGGACTGCGTAGTTCGCCGGCTGCGGTAGGGACAGTGAACGCCCGCTAACCTGCGAGGCATGACTGTAACCCTCGAAGTCTCCGAAGGCGTGGGCACGCTGCGGCTGGAGCGTCCCCCGATGAACGCCCTGGACGTCGCCACCCAGGACCGGCTCAAGGAACTGGCGGAAGAGGCCACCCGCCGCGAGGACGTTCGTGCCGTCGTGATCTACGGCGGCGAGAAGGTCTTCGCGGCCGGGGCCGACATCAAGGAAATGCAGAACATGGACCACGCGGCCATGATCGTGCGCTCCCGGGATCTCCAGGACTCCTTCACCGCCGTCGCCCGGATTCCCAAGCCGGTCGTCGCCGCCGTCACCGGGTACGCCCTCGGCGGCGGTTGCGAGCTCGCCCTGTGCGCCGACTTCCGGATCGCCGCCGACAACGCCAAGCTCGGTCAGCCGGAGATTCTGCTCGGGCTGATTCCGGGGGCCGGCGGCACCCAGCGGCTGCCCCGTCTGGTCGGGCCCTCCAAGGCCAAGGACCTGATCTTCACGGGCCGTATGGTCAAGGCGGACGAGGCCCTCGCCATCGGCCTGGTCGACCGGGTCGTGCCCGCCGCCGACGTCTACACCGAGGCGCACGCCTGGGCGGCCCGGCTCGCCCAGGGGCCCGCGATCGCGCTCCGGGCGGCCAAGGAGGCGATCGACACCGGCGTCGAGACCGACCTGGAGACGGGCCTCGCCGTCGAACGGAACTGGTTCGCCGGCCTGTTCGCGACCGAGGACCGGGAGCGCGGTATGCGCAGCTTCGTGGAGGAGGGGCCGGGCAAGGCGAAGTTCCTGTGATCTTCGCCTGGTTGTGAAAGCTCCGAACCCCTTGCAATTGACGTGATGTCTGATTCCGGGGTCCCTCGATGGGGCGGTTTATGGGAGCCTTAAGGCACCCTTAAGTCTGCCTTGTCGAGGGAGTCTGTCGATTGCCCGGAGATGAGTCGTCGCCGCAGGTCGGGCGGACTGTCAGGGCCTCCGAAATGCCGACGGCATATGCCGTTCGACCGGTGTCTGGCGGGAGCTTCGCGGGGGCGTATTCCTCCGGAACGGCCCCGGAAGGCGCGCCGGGCGGCCATGATGGGGGCATGGCGGGGCTGGAGGGCATCGAACAGCCGCGGGGACACAGCCGTGCGGCCGCGGCGCGGTGGTCGCCTGCGGTCGAGGACGAGCGGGCGCTCAAGGCGATCGAACTCTTCGGCAACCCGACGGAAGCCGAGGTTCCGCTGCCGTCCCGCCCCGAGTCCGCGGCGACCGCCCGTCGGCTCGCCCAGGTCGTCGTCCTGCGCCAGTGGCGGCTCAGCCCCAAGATGACGGAGGACGCGGTCTTACTCGTCTCCGAACTCGTGGGCAACGCCGTACGGCACACCGGTGCCCGCGTGTTCGGGCTGCGGATGCGCCGCCGCCCGGGATGGATCCGGGTGGAGGTACGGGACCCCTCGCGGGGGCTGCCGTGTCTGATGCCGGTTCAGGAGCTGGACATCAGCGGGCGGGGCCTCTTCCTGGTGGACAAGCTGTCGGACCGGTGGGGCGTCGATTTGCTGCCGCGAGGAAAGACGACCTGGTTCGAGATGCGGGTGGCCGACCGGTGAGGGGCTCGCTTGACTAGCCCCCTGTCAGGTCAATCACCTGTTTTCCTGCCCAGCCACCCTTAAATGGGACGGGTGACCACCTCCAACCGACGCTACGTCCTCCGCGCAGGCGCCGGCCTCATCGCCGGAGGCACGCTCGCCACCGGTTGCGGCCACACCGGTACAGACGCACCGCCCCCGCACCCTGCCGTCCACCTCGCATCGGCCACCCCCACCTCGGCCGCGCCCGTCGCCCCCACCCCCCGCGCCTTCCCCGGTCAGCCGCTCCAGATCACGCACGGCCCCCGCGCGAGCGCCTCCGTCGCGCTCACTTTCCACGGCCAGGGCGACCCCACCCTTGCCACCCGGCTCCTCACCACCGCCGAGGAGCACGGCGCCCGCCTCACGGTCCTCGCCGTGGGCAGCTGGCTCGACGCGTACCCCGCCATGGCCCGCCGCATCCTCGACGGCGGCCACGACCTCGGCAACCACACCCAGCGGCACATCTCCGTCAACGCCATGGCCGAGACCGGCGCCCGCGCGGAGATCACCGACTGCGCGGACCGCCTCAGACGGCTCACCGGGTCGATCGGCAGCTGGTTCCGCCCCTCCAGGGCGCCCACCGCCTCGCCGCTCGTCGCCCGGCTCGCCACCGAGGCCGGCTACCCGCACGTGCTGTCGTACGACGTCGACTCGCTCGACTACACCCGGCCCGGCGCGGCCGCCGTCACCCGCCAGGTGCTCGCGGAGGTCACCGGCGGCTCGGTGGTGAGCATGCACTTCGGGTATCCGGACACGGTCGCCGCCCTCCCCGCCGTACTCCAAGAACTCGACCGCCGCGGACTGCGCGCGGTCACCACCACGGAGCTGCTGAGCTGATGCGAACCACGAAAGCCGCCCGGCTGCCGGCCGTCGGCGCCGCCCTCGCCGCCCTCGCGCTGCTGTCCGCGTGCGGCGGCGGATCCGACCCCGGGACACCGGCCGTCCGCAGCACCGCTCCCGTGCAGCCGCAGGCGAAGAAGGCGGAGCCGGTCGTCGACGTGCTGCCGGGCATGCCCCCCGTCCTCGACCCGACCGACGTGTACGCCGCCGACCGCCCCGGCAGCCTCTCGCCCGTCGTCAAGGACTACCCGTCCCGGATCTACGTGCCCAACACCAACTCCGACACCGTCTCCGTCATCGACCCGAAGACCTACACGGTGACCGAGACCATCCGGGTCGGCCGGCAGCCCCAGCACGTAGTGCCGTCCTGGGACCTGAAGACCCTGTGGGTCAACAACGACCTGGGCAACAGCCTCACCCCCATCGACCCGCGGACCGGCCGGGCCGGGAAGCCGGTCGCCGTGCACGACCCATACAACCTGTACTTCACGCCCAACGGCAGGTACGCGATCGTGATGGCCTCCGCGGACCGGCAGCTGGTCTTCCGGGACGCGCACACGATGAAGACCGTCAAGGCCGTCCCGGTCAGCTGCTACGGCGTCAACCACGCCGACTTCTCCCTGGACGGGCGGTACTTCATCGTCTCCTGCGAGTTCAGCGGGGAGGTGCTCAAGGTGGACACCGAGAGGATGGAGGTGCTCCGGCAGGAGAAACTGCCGTTCCACGGTGCCATGCCGCAGGACGTCAAGGTCTCGCCCGACGGCAAGCTGTTCTACATCGCCGACATGATGGCCGACGGGCTGTGGATCCTGGACGGCGACCGCTTCACCAAGCCCGCCTTCCTGGCCACCGGAAAGGGCGCCCACGGGCTGTACGTCAGCCGGGACTCCCGCGAGATGTACGTCTCCAACCGGGGCGAGGGCACCATCTCCGTCTTCGACTTCGCCCAGAACCGGCTGACGAAGAAGTGGCGGCTGCCGGGCGGCGGCAGCCCGGACATGGGCGGGGTGTCGGCGGACGGCAAGGTCCTGTGGCTGTCCGGCCGTTACAACTCCGAGGTGTACGCCATCGACACCCGCAGCGGCATCGAACTGGCCCGCATCCACGTCGGCAGCGGCCCGCACGGCCTCGCCGTGTATCCGCAGCCGGGCCGCTACTCCCTCGGCCACACCGGCATCTTCCGCTGACCGCCCCGGACCGGCGGGGCTCAGGCCCTGAGCAGCAGCGCCTCGGCGCCGACCGGCAGATAGCCGGCCGCCACGAACGCCCGTACGCTGCGGGCGTTCCCCGGGGCGACCTGCGCCCACAGGGGCTCCCCGGCCAGCTGCCGGGCGGCGGTCACCAGGGCCCGGCCCAGCCCCCGCCGCCGTACCCCCTCGTCCACCTCCACCGAGACCTCGAGGCGTCCCGCGACCCCCCGGCCCAGGACGACCACCCCGCCCTCCGTCGCCCAGGCGCGCACCTCGTCACGGCGGGCGCGGGCGTAGGCGACCCGGGAGTGGCCGGGGCCGGTGAGTCCGGTCAGCGGGAGGTCCGGTGGGCCCGGGAGGGGGCCGGCGACCAGCAGCGCGTCGATCGTCTCCTGCTCCCGGCCCGTGCGGTCCATCAGGGAGACCAGGAAACGCGCGTTCATGGTCGCGCACAGCGGATCGCAGGAGGTCGCGCGCAGGGTGTCGTACACCCAGTGCGGGTCCTCGTCGGTGAAGACGACCGAGTGCGCGGTGAAGGAGAGCACCCCCGCGTCCCGGTCGGACGGCTGCGGGACCACGGTCGTACGGCCGTCGGGCGGCGGGAAGACACCGCGGGCCGCCGCGTCGAGAATGTCCCGCAAGGTCTCCATGGCCGTGCCCGCTCCTTGAGTCTCCACCCACTGGAAGGCACACACTCGCAGACATGATCGAAGACAGCACCGGACTTTTCACCATCGGCGAGCTGGCGCGCGCCACCGGGCTGACCGTGCGCACCATCCGCTACTGGTCCGACGAGGGCGTCCTCACCCCGG
Organism: Streptomyces sp. NPDC058683; assembly: GCF_042716195.1. NCBI lineage: Bacteria > Bacillati > Actinomycetota > Actinomycetes > Kitasatosporales > Streptomycetaceae > Streptomyces > Streptomyces sp. NPDC058683. Next base: position 72,598 of record NZ_JBHXSK010000051.1, on the reverse strand, counting down.
TGGGCCGCTCGGCCGGCGGCTACCGGCTGTACGACGCCGGGTCCTTCGCCCGGCTGGAGCTGATCCGCACCCTGCGCGAACTGGGCCTCGGCCTGGCACATGTGCGTGCGGTGCTCTCCGGCGAGCGGACCGTGGCGGAGGTCGCGGCGGCGCACGTGGCGGCGCTGGACGCGCAGATCCGCTCGCTGAAGGTGACCCGGGCGGTGCTGTCGACTGTGGCGCGACGCGGTTCGAGTGCGGAGGAGACGACCCTGATGAACAAACTGGCACGGCTGTCGGCGGCCGAGCGGAAGCGGATCATGGAGGAGTTCGTGGCGGAGCTGTTCCACGGGCTCGGCGCCGTGGACCCGGACATCGAGGAGCGGATGCGCTCCATTGCCGTGGACCTGCCGGAGGAGCCCACCCCCGAGCAGGTGGACGCCTGGGTGGAACTGGCGGAGATGGTCCAGGACCCGGAGTTCCGGGCGCAGATGCGGCGGGTGATCGAGTTCAACGCGGGGGACCAGGAGCGCGGTGCCGCCTCCGGGCGGGCCACCTGGTTTCCCATGCGGCTGGTACAGCTGGCGGCGGAGGCCCGTGAGCGGGGGATCGCTCCCGAGTCACCGGAGGCGGAGGCGATCGTGCGGGAGGTGCTGGGCGGCGGGGACCCGGCCGCCGTACTCGAACGGATGGAATCAGCGTCCAACGAGCGGCTCGCCCGGTACCGGCACCTGCTGTGCGAGGTGAAGGGCATCGGGCCCGCGGCCGCGCACCGTGAGGAGTTCGCCTGGGTGGTCGCCGCACTGCGTGCTCGTGCCGCCGGATAATCTGACCTCCGTCAACAGGCGGTAATGCGTTACGAAGGGGCGGATCCGGTGGCGGACATCGAGGAAGCACGCAAGCAGTTCGAGCGGATCGATGCGGACGGTGACGGTTTCATCACCGCCGCCGAGTTCAAGTCCGCTCTCGCGCAGGGGGGCGACTGGAACGTCACCGACACGGTGGCCGAGGCCATCATCAAGACCCGCGACCTCAACGGCGACAAGGTTCTGTCGTTCGACGAGTTCTGGGCCCACCTCAACAAGTAGGCGCCAGGGGTGAAGAGCGAAGGGGGCCCGGATCCCGGGCCCCCTTTTCCTCATGCCCGGGACTCGACGCGGACCGTCCACCGGCCGCCGTGCCGTTCCAGGGTCAGCGGCAGGTCGAAACACTTGCCGACCTGGTCGCTGGTGAGGACGTCGGCCGCGGGGCCCTGCGCCAGCGCGCGGCCGTCGCGCAGGAGCAGCGCGTGGGTGGTGCCCGCCGGGAGTTCCTCCAGGTGATGGGTGACCAGGACGGTCGCGAGCCGCGGACGGGTCCGGCGCAGATCGTCCAGCGCGGTGAGCAGCCGCTCCCGGCCCGGCAGGTCCAGGCCGGTGGCCGGTTCGTCGAGCAGCAGGAGCCGGGGCTCGGGCATCAGGGCGCGGGCGATCAGCGTCCGTCCGCGCTGGCCCTGCGAGAGCGTGGGCCAGCGGGCCTCCCGGTGCCCGGCCAGCCCCAGCGTCTCGATCAGCCGGTCGGCACGCGCCGTCTGCTCCGGCGTCGGACGCCACCGCGGCAGCGGCGCCACGGAGTTGGTCAGCCCGGTCAGGACCACGTCCCGCACCCGCAGGGGCTCGGTCAGCGGGTGCCGGGGGTCGACATGGCCGACCTGGGTCCGCAGCTCACGCAGGTCGACGCGGCCCAGCCGGCTGCCGAGCACCTCCACCGCGCCCCGCGTCGGATGGACCAGCGCCCCGAGCAGGCCGAGCAGGGTGGACTTCCCGGCGCCGTTGGCCCCGAGCAGCGCCCAGTGCTCGCCGGCCCGCACGGTCAGGGACACCTCCTGGAGGATCGGCCGCCCGTCGCGCACCACATGTACGTCCGCCGCGCGCAGGACGACACTCATCGGGTCGCCGCCCGGTTCACCGCGGACAGCACCGCGCCCACCGCGGCGGCCGGCGGTGAGGGGTCCTCGGCCGCGCCCCAGACCGTCGTCCCGTTCACCCGGCACTCCGCGAAGGCGTAACCCCCGCTCCCGGCGACCTCCAGGATCTGCGTGGCGTGGCCGGCGCCGGTCAGGGCGTCGGCGAAGGCGGTGAGCAGGCCGGTGCCGGTGCCCTCGTGGTCTCCGGTGCGGCCGCCGGTGTGCAGGGTGCAGACGAAGCGGTGCCGGCCCGGCGCCTCCTCGTGCGCCGACCAGGAGTCGAGCCGGACCTCGCCGTCGGACAGGTAGGCGGTACGGAACAGGTCGTACAGCTCCTTGGGCGTGACCTCCCGGCCGCTCGTGTCCGTCACCTCCTGGACGAGGCGCGCGAACCCGGGCCGCATGCGCTCCGGCAGGTCGATCCCGTGGCGGGTGCGCAGCAGGTACGCCGAACCACCCTTACCGGACTGGGAGTTGACGCGGATCACGGCCTCGTACGTCCGCCCCAGATCGGCCGGGTCGACCGGCAGGTAGGGGACGGACCAGGGGGCCCGGGAGACCGGCGTCCCCGACTCGGCCGCCCGGCACGCGTGTTCGGCGAGTCCCTTGCTGATCGCGTCCTGGTGGGTGCCGGAGAACGCGGTGTGGACCAGTTCGCCGGCGTAGGGGTGGCGGGGGTGCACCGGAAGCCGGTTGCACTCCTCGACCGTCTCGCGGACCGCGTCGATGTCGCCGAAGTCGACCATGGGGTCGACCCCTTGGGCGAAGAGGTTGAGCGCGAGGGTGACCAGGTCGACGTTGCCGGTCCGCTCGCCGTTGCCGAACAGGCAGCCCTCCACCCTCCCCCAGACTTCGTCCGGGGGGACCCCCAGGCGCCGGCCAGCACCGCGAGTTCGGCGCAGGCGACCCCGGTGCCGCGGTCGTTGTGCGGGTGGACGGAGAGGATCACCGAGTCCCGGCGGGCGAGATGGCGGTGGGCGTACTCGATCTGGTCGGCGTAGACGTTCGGGGTGGCGATCTCGACGGTCGCCGGGAGGTTGTGGGTGACCGGCCGGTCGGGGCTCGCGTCCCACAACTCGGTCAGCCCGTCGCAGAGTTCGAGGACGAAGTCGGGCTCGGTGAGGTTGTAGGTCTCCGGGGAGAACTGGAAGCGGACGCCGGGCGCGTCCCCGGCCCGGCGGGCCATGTGCGCCGCGGCCTCGCGTACGGTCCGCCGCACCTCGGCCCGGTCCCGGCGCAGCACCACCTCCCGCCACACCGGCGAGGTGGCGATGTAGAGGTGGACGACGGCCCGGGGCATCCCCTCGATCGCGTCGAAGGTCCGGTCGATCAGGTCGCGCCGGGCCGGGGTGAAGACCACCGGGGTCACGTCCTCGGGCACCGCCCCGCCGGTCACCAGGTGCCGTACGAAGTCGAAGTCGGTCCGGCTGGCGGACGGATAGCCGACCTCGATCTCCTTGAAGCCGGTGCGGACCAGCAGATCGAAGAGGCGGCGCTTGCGCGCGGTGTCCATCGGCTCGGCGAGTGCCTGGTTGCCGTCGCGCAGGTCGACGGGCACCCACAGCGGGGCGCGCTCGATCCGGGCGGCGGGCCAGTCCCGGTCCGTCACGGGCACGTGCACGCGCTCGTGGAAGGGGCGGTAGCGGTGGTACGGCATGGCGCTGGGCCGCTGGGGGTTCCACAGGGGGGTGGTCATCGGTGCTGCTGCCTCTCGGCTCGTCGGTCGGACGGTGACCGGCAGCACGGCGACCCGCGGCGGGGTGCCGGTCGCGTCAGGCCCCGCCGCGGCAGCCGAGAAGAAGACCGCGGAACGTCATGACCGGTACGCTAGCGAGTCCTCAGGTCCTCAGACAAGTGAGAATTCCTGTGAAACGTGCCGGTCCGCAGAAGAGTTGGTGACACCGCATGGCCCTCGGTCCCGTCCGCCCGAGCCCCCTGGTCGAACAGGCCGCCGCCCGGCTGCGCGAGCAGATCACCGGCGGCGGCTGGCCCGTGGGCACCCGGCTGCCCGGCGAGACGACCTTGGCGAAGGAACTGGGCGTCGGCCGGTCCACGGTCCGCGAGGCGCTGCGCGCGCTCGCGGGTGCCGGCCTGGTGCGGCCCCGGCAGGGCTCGGGTGTCTTCGTCATCGCCACCGAGGCCGCCGAGGACTGGCCGACCCGGCTGCGCCGGGCCGCGGTGACGGACGTGTACGAGGTCCGGATGGCGGTCGAGGTGCACGCGGCCCGGCTCGCCGCGGAGCGCCGTACGGCCGAGGACGTCACGGCGATCGAGGCGGCGCTGGCGGGACGGCGGGCGGCGGGGGAGGCGGACGACCCGGCCTTCGTCGACGCCGACATCGCCTTCCACGCGGCGGTGGTCGCCGCCGCGCACAACCCCGTGCTCGCCGACCTGTTCGCCGAGTTCAGGCCGGTGCTCCGCGAGGGCCTGATCGAGCTGCTGGCCCTGACCGGCCTGCGCGCCACCGACCCGGACACCGGGGACGAGGCCCATGAGGCGCTGGTGCGGGCGCTGGCGGCCGGGGACGCGGAGTCCGCGGCCGAGGTGCTGCGGGCGGAACTGGCGGATCCGTTCGCGGGGTAGCCGGGGAGCCGTTCGAGGGCCGTCCGGGAGCGCGCCGGCCGACGGAGTTCCACCGTTCACCCGTTCGGCGCAGCTGTGGAATAGGTCACTCGCACCCGGGGTTGTTGCGCCTCACGAGCACATGCGTGCAAGTGCATCGACCTTCGAGAGGCGTGTCATGAAGATCGGCATCATCGGCGCGGGCAACATCGGCGGCAACCTCACCCGGCGGCTGACCGCTCTCGGTCACGACGTGTCCGTGGCGAACTCGCGCGGTCCCGAGACGCTCCGCGCACTGGCCGAGGAGACGGGAGCGACGGCCGTACCGGCCGGGGAGGCCGCGCGCGGCGCCGAGGTCGTGGTCGTCACGGTCCCGGTGAAGGCGGTCCCGAACCTGCCGGCGGGCCTGCTGGACGGCGCGGCGGCGAACGTCGCCGTGATCGATACCGGCAACTACTACCCGCGGGAGCGGGACGGCCGTATCGACGAGATCGAGGACCGGGGTCTCACGGAGAGCCGCTGGACCGAGCGGCAGCTCCGGCACCCCGTGATCAAGGCCTTCAACGGCACCTTCGCCCAGGACATCCTGGACCGTCACCGCCCCGCCGGCGACCCCGGCCGGCAGGCCGTCCCGGTCTCCGGCGACGACGAGGCGGCCAAGCAGGTCGTCCGCGCCCTGATCGACGAACTCGGCTTCGACACGGTCGACAACGGCGGCATCGACGACTCCTGGCGCCAGCAGCCGGGCACCCCGGTGTACGGCCTGCGGGACGACGTCGAGGGCGTACGGAAGGCCCTGGCGGAGGCGTCTCCGGAACGGCCGGAGGGCTTCCGGGGATAGAGCGGCGGGGCGGCGGAGGGCTGCCGCGGGCAGGGCGTCTCCGTCGCGCTGCCCGGCAGGCCCGCCCGTGACGTGGCGCCCCGTCCGACCCTGGTGTACCAGGGGCGTTGGGCACCCTGACCGGGATCGGGCCGCTGTGCGCCACATGGCGTAGACGTGACGGCCGGCAGGTTCTATCCAGTACACGGCACACCGTGCCGGGGCCGGTCACCGTACCGGCCGCCCGGCGCCGCCCGGACTCCTCGTGGGCTCGGGGGAACCGTCACGTGCGAGAGCGAGACCGGGGGACGCTCCCGGCACGGGCGGGTCCACGGGGGCGGCCGGCGGCGGGACCGACCTGGGGAGCCCGGTTCCGCCGCCCGTGCCGCATCGGACGACGGGCGCCGAGGCGGTCACCCGTCGAACGCCCGCTCCTTCAGCCGGTCCACCGCCCGGACCGTCAGCCACTGGCGTCCCGTCACTATCCAGCCCTGGGAACGCCATTGCTCCAGGACGCGGCTCACCGTCCGCCGGGAGGTGAGGAGGAGGCCCGCCAGGTCGTCCTGGGAGAGGGTGAGGGCTATACGGCGGCCGGGGCCGTCCGGTTCCGGCAGGCCGCAGCGTTCGACCAGGTCGAGGAGGAGCGCGGCGAGCCGGGCGGGAACCGGTTCGGTGATGCCGGCGCGCTGGGTGTCGGCCTCGCGCAGCCGTCGTACCAGCGTCTGCTCGAAGGCGGCGGCGATGCCGGGGCGGGCCCGGGCCAGCACGTGGAAGCGGTCGGCGGGCAGGTGCAGCAGGTCGGCGGCGGTGGCCGTGACCAGCGTGGCGGAGCGGCGGCCGTTCTCCACCGAGGCCTGCTCGCCGAGGAGTTCGCCGGGGCCGCGCAGCGCGAGCAGGGCGCGGTAGCCGGCGTGCGACTGGGCGACGACCTTGACCCAGCCGTGCACCAGCACGACGAGATGGTCGGAGCCCTCGCCCTGGGTGAGGAACTGCCGGTCGGCGGCGAGCGGCACCCGCGTCGCCGCCCGCAGCAGCGCCGCCCGGTCGGTGGCGTCGAGGGCCTCCCAGAAGGGGGCGGGGCTGGTCACCACGGTTCACAGTGTGGCCCCGGGACCGCGCCCCGAAACCTGCCGGTCCCGCCGGAGGGCGGCGGGCGACGGCTCAATCCCCCTTCCTCGCCCATGACTTGAGAGCCGCCTTGTCGGCGAAGTCCGCCACGTTCTTGTCGTGCGGGTCGCTGGTGTACTGGTGGAATCGCCACTTGGCCTCAATGCGCGGGTGGCCGGCACTGACGTAGTCGGCGATCCAGAGGCCGTCGCCGGCGAACGAGGTGCTGTCGACGTTCAGCCAGAAGTTGCGGTTCGTGTACAGCACCACCCGGTGGCTGGGCCGCAGTTCCTGGACTGATCGGATGAAACGATCCTTCTCGGCGTTGCTCGCACGCGTGCCGTCGCCGGTGGTCTCCCAGTCGACGGCGAGGATCTCGCCCGCCTTCTCGGGGGCGTGCTTGACGAAGTACTCGGCCTGGGCGGTGAGGTTGCCGGGCCAGAGGAAGTGGTAGTAGCCGACGACCAGTCCGGCGTCGCGGCCGGTCTTGGTCTGGGCGGCGAGCTTGGGATTGACGTACGAACGCCCCTCCGTCGCCTTGATGAAGACGAAGGAGAGGCCGTCCGTGTCGTAGGCGGAGGACTGGTACGCGCTCACGTCGATTCCGTGCAGCATGTGGGGGGACTCCCTGGGTGCCGGTGGGGGGTGTCAGGAGTGGGGTCAGGAATTGGAAGTGCGTATTCCGTATTCCCCGGATCGGCACCGGCGATCCGCGTGGGCGCGTGATTTGTCAGCTCCGGGCGGCCACCTCACCCAGCACGGCCGCCGACTTGGTCGACCAGTCCGAGGTGATGATGCTGGCGTGGTCGGCGGCGAGCAGCGCGAGCCGCGCCGCGACCTCGGCGTCCGTCGGGCTGGTCGAGGAGATCGCCGGTGAGACGTTGTAGGCGTCCGTCATGATCAGGATGTAGTGGTTCGTGGAGTAGAACGACGTGTCGTAGCCGTTGTTGACGTAGGTCGCGGCGTCTCCGTCGAAGAACACGAACCAGGGGCGGATGCCGGCGTCGTACCGGCTGGTGCGCGGGTCCCCGTTCTCGGCGCCCAGCACGGCCGGGAAGGCCTGGGCCGCGGAGATCTGCCCGGCGGCGTACAGGTCCCGCAGGTGGTCGCCGTACTCCTCGTCGGTCCAGTAGTGGTCGAACGGGTTGGCCTGCTCCACCGTGCCCGGGATCAGCTCGAAGATGAACTTGCCCTTGAGGGCGTCCCGGGTGGGCCAGGCGTTCGCCTGGGCGGCCGCGTCGAGCGTGGAGTAGGAGGAGCCGAGCAGGTCGGCGGGCTTGTACACGCTGCTGCCGAGCTTCTGCGACACCAGCGTGTCGAACTCGTCGGGGCCGAGGCCCACGTTGTTGTTGAACCCGACCTTCAGCTCGACCTTGACGACGACGGGCGCGTGGTCCGGGTGCAGCTGCTCCCAGGCGGCCATGTTGTCCAGGCAGCTGCCCAGATCCTGGTTGCGGCTCTGGCTGTACAGCTCACTGGGAGCGTCGGCGTACTCGCAGTTGTTGTCGTTGCCCCACGGGTTGCTGTGGCTGACCCGCCACCGCTTGGTGAGGCTGTCCGCGTACACGTCCAGCTCCAGCAGCGAGGCCCCGGAGTCCAGCGCCTGTGCCCAGTAGGTGTACTTGTCCTTCTCGTACGCGTTGTGCGTGCCGATGGTGGTGGTTCCGGAGAACTTCGTCGCACCCGTGTCCGCGTGCGCGGTGCCGGGCGCCACCAGGAACAGCGCCCCGGCAGCGGCGACCGCCGCCAGCCGTCTGAGAATCCGCATAGCCCAACTCCCTCGGTTCGATGGTGAGTTGGCGGCAGCGTAGAAGCAGGCGGTTACTGCACGGTAGCCCCAGGGGGAACTCCGGTTCTGCGCAGGGCCGGTTCCCTCGGCTGTCGCTCGCCGAGCTACTCGGTGATACCGTATAGTGGTACTCGGTACTACGTAGTACTGGCGACATCGAAGGGGGGTCCGTGTGGACGACCTGACGGAGATGCTGAAGGGCACGCTCGAGGGTTGCGTGCTCGAGATCGTCGGCGGTGAGGAGACCTACGGATACGCCATCACGCGTCGGCTGAACGAACTCGGCTTCGCCGACGTCATCGAGGGAACCGTCTACACCATCCTGCTGCGGCTGGAGAAGAACGGGCTCGTCCAGGTGACGAAACGACCGTCCGGGGTGGGGCCGCCGCGCAAGTTCTACGCACTCAACGACGCGGGGCGCGAAGAGCTCGGCAAGTTCTGGGCGAAATGGGAGTACCTCTCGTCACGGATCGACAAGCTCAAGGAGGGCGGGCGATGAACTTCTGGGAGACCGTTACCGGCAGCGACCTCACCAGGGAATGGAAGGCGTTCGAAGTCCGGGCCGGGGCATTGCCGCCCGACCACCGGGCGGCGTGGGAACAGATCAAGGCCCACCTCTTCCCCTACGGGGACTTCACGGGTCGCAACCTGATGCCGATCCTCGACGGTGCCCTGGGGCTGCTCGAAGAAACGGCGGCCGACGGGCAGAGCGTTCACGAGGTGCTCGGCGACGACGTCGCGGGCTTCAGCGCGGCGCTGGCCGGCGGAGAGGGGGCTCGCGGCTATCGCGACCGGTGGCGCGAGCAGTTGAACCGGAACGTCGCAAGGAAACTGGGCCGGCTGGGAGGCTGACGTGGGCATCCAGGACATCATCGAAGGCAAGAAGCAGTGGCGGGCGCACATGGCGCGGGTCAAGGCGCTCCCGCCGGACTACCAGATCGTCTACAAGGAGATGCAGAAGTACTTCTTCAAGATCGGACCGGTCGGCTTGATCGACGGGACCCTGCTCCCCGGGATCGTCGATTTCTTCGAAGAGGGCGTCGCGTCAGGCCGGGGAGTCCTGGAACTCGTCGGCGACGACGTCGCTGCCTTCTGCGACGACCTGGTCAAGGACTCGCGCACCTACGCGGAGATCTATCAGGAGTCCATCAGCGGGAAACCCGGCACGGCCGAGCAGTAGGACCGACCGGCACGGAGACCACGCGGCTACGGGCGCAGTGAGACCAGATGCCAGTGCCAGGCGTCGAGCGCGACGAACAGACCCTGGTCGGCCAGTTCGTCACCGTCCCGGTCGTAGGTGCCCTCGTCTAGCAGCCCGGTCAGTTCGCACGACCGTCCGCGAAGGTCCGGCCAGGGCAGCGGAACCCGTCCCTGGGCGGGCCGGCCGGAGTAGTTGATCACGACGAGGTACCGGTCCCGGCCGGTGGTCCAGGACCAGGCGAGCAGATCGCGATGGGTGTCGTTGTCCGGCCAGCCCGTACAGGTCAGCAGCTGCCAGTCACCGTCGCGGACGGGGGCCACGGCGGCGAGCAGGCGGCCGTGGAAGTCGAGCAGGGACTCGTCGGCCGGTTCCTGCGGGCGGCGTGAGAGGAACACGGGCAGCCGTACGCGCCGTCCCTCGAACTGGCCCTCGTGCCACAGCGTCGCGCCCGGCAGCGTGGCCACGGCCACGGCTGCCGCGCGTTCCCGCTCGACGGGCAGGACGGCGGCGGCCCGGGGCTCGTCGTGGTTCTCGAGGAATCGGACGAGCCTGCGCTGGTAGGCGAGGTCGGCGCCGAGGTGGGCGCGGACGGATCCGGCGTCCTCGTGGACCAGCCGGTCGTAGAGCCGCTTGTCGTAGCAGTGGTCGAACCCCTGCTGCTGGAGGGGCCATTCGAGATCCCAGTACGCCTCCGCGACGAACAGGAGACCGGGGTGGCGGGCCCGCACCCGGGGGATCACGTACGGCCAGAAGTCCTCCGCCGGCACCGGGCCCGCCCGGTCCCCCCAGGTCTTGGCGAACACGTCGTTCATGAGGAGCATCGCCATGTCGCAGCGCACCCCGTCCGCCTGGTCGCCGATGGCCACCAGCGTGTCCACCGCCGCCGCCCGCAGCTCCTCGCTGAACGCGTTCAGCTGGACCACGTCCGGCCACGGCGCGAAGTACGGGTCCCGGCCCCGGGCGTACACCTGCCCGCCGGCCTCCAGATAGGCCTCGGGTGCGCGGGCCAGGTCGTCCGGTGTGCCCCGGACCAGGCAGCCGGGCCGCTCGGCGAGCCAGGGGTGATCGGGAGCCACGTGGTTGGGGACGTAGTCCAGGATCAGGCGTACGCCCCGCGCGGCGAGTTCGGCCCGTGCCGCGGCCAGCCCTTCGGGGCCGCCGAGTTCCGGGTCGACGACGTAGTCGCGCACGCAGTACGGGGATCCGGCGATGTCCGCCCGGGTGAGGTCCGGCAGCGCCTCGCGGAACGAGGCGAGCAGCTTCTCGTCGCGCAGCGCGATGCCCAGTCCCGCCGGGCTGCGCTCCCACACACCCATCAGCCAGACGGTGTCGACACCCGGCCGCGCGGCCTCGTCCCACGCCTCACCGGGCACGTCGCCGAGCGTGACCCGGCGCCCGTGCCGCACGCTCAGCTCACCCAGCCAGACAAGGGTGTTGATCTCGTGGACGACGGTCATGACAGCGGCTCCTCGCGCAGGGCGCCCCAGTCGCCGGCGCCGACGAGACGGAAGAGGGTGGCGGTGACGGCGACGAGGCCGGTCCAGCCGGTCTGGTGAGAGGCGCCGAGACCCGCGCCGGTGTCCCCGTGGAGGTACTCGTAGAACAGGACCAGGTCCCGCCAGTCGGGGTCGGTGGCGAACTCCTTGCGGTCGCCGTGCACCGGGCGGCGGCCCTCGGCATCGCGCAGGAAGGCGCCGGTGAGCCGGCCGGAGATCTCCCGTGCCACCTCGTAGAGGTTCATCCTCCGGCCGGAGCCGGTGGGGCACTCCACGGTGAAGTCGTCGCCGTGGTAGGCGTGCAGGTTCAGCAGGGCGCGGACGAGAAGGATGTTGATCGGGAACCACACGGGTCCGCGCCAGTTGGAGTTGCCTCCGAACATGCCCGAGTCGGACTCGGCGGGCAGATAGCCGACGCCGTAGGTCTCCCCGTGCACGTCGAAGGTGTACGGATGCGCGGCGTGGTGGCGGGACAGCGAGCGGATGCCGTGCGGGCTCAGGAACTCCTCCTCGTCGAGCATCCGGGCCAGGATGCGGCGCAGCCGGTCCTCGTCGAACAGGGCGAACAGATGCCGCCCGGCCGCGTCGGCCCCCGGTACATGACGGGACGACACCAGCGCCTCGACCGCCGGATGCCGGCGCACGAACTCCGCGGCCTCCTCGGCGAGTTCGGGGAAACGGCGGTCCGCCCAGCCGCCGATCACACTGGTCGCGGCCAGCGGGATCAGCCCCACCAGGGAGCGCACCTTCAGCCGGGTCGCGGTGCCGTCGGGCAGCCGCAGGACGTCGTAGAAGAAGCCGTCCTCCTCGTCCCACAGACTGTGGTTGTCGTCGCCGATGCGGTTCATGGCGACCGTGATCCACGCGAAGTGCTCGAACAGGGTCTGCGCCTGCTCCACGTAGACGGGGTTTTCCTCGGCGAGCTCGACGGCGATCTCCAGGAGGTTCTGGCAGTACAGGGCCATCCACGCGGTGCCGTCGGCCTGGTCGAGATGGCCGCCGGTGGGCAGCGGGGCACTGCGGTCGAAGACCCCGATGTTGTCCAGGCCGAGGAAACCTCCCTGGAAGACGTTGTTGCCGTCGACGTCCTTGCGGTTGAGCCACCAGGTGAAGTTCTTCGTCAGCTTCTGGAAGGCGCTCTCCAGGAAGACCCGGTCGCCGCGGCCCGTGCGGTGCTTCTCCAGCTCGTAGACGAAGAGCACGGCCCAGGCGTGCACCGGCGGGTTGACGTCGCCGAAATTCCATTCGTAGGCCGGGATCTGGCCGTTGGGATGCAGATACAGCCGGCGCAGCAGCAGCTCCAGCTGTGCCTTGGCGAAGCCGATGTCGACCATGGACAGGGCGATGGTGTGGAAGGCGAGGTCCCAGGCCGCGAACCAGGGGTACTCCCAGGTGTCCGGCATCGACATGATCTCGTCGTTGACCATGTGGAACCAGGCGCTGTTGCGGACGCGCGGGTCGGCGGCCAGCGGATCGACGCCGTGTTCGGTGAGCCAGCGCTCGACGTCGAGGTGGTAGTACTGCTTGCTCCACAGCATCCCCGCGAGCGCCTGCCGCACCACCCGGCGCTCGTCCTCGCCGAGACCGTCCGGGACGACGCCCTCGAAGAAGACGTCCGCCTCCGCCCGTCGTGCCTCCATGACCGGCCCGAACTCCGCCCACGGGTCGTCCGGCCGGGTGTCGCTCAGCCGCAGCCGGACGGTCGCCTTGTCACCGGCCGGCACGGTGAGGACATGGAGCACGGAGGCCTTCGTCCCCGTCTGCGCCGGGTTGACGGCACCGGTCTCGCCCTGGACGACGTACCGGCCGATGCCGTCCTTGACGTACGGGACGGCGTTCGGGCTGCCGAAGATCCGCTCGTTGTCGGTGTCGTTCTCGGTGAACAGGGTCCCCGCGTCACCCGTGAAGCACAGCCACCGGGTGCCGAGTTCCTCGTGGTCGGCGCGGATCGCGCCCGGGACCCGCCGCAGGCCCGGCACGGCCGTGCCGCCCGCCCACGACCAGGTGTGCCGGAACCACAGCGTGGGCAGCAGGTGCAGCACGGCCTCGTCGGGGCCGCGGTTGTGCGCGGTGATCTCGACGAGCAGGTCCTCGGGTCCGGCCTTGGCGTACTCGACGACCACGTCGAAGTAGCGGTTCTCGTCGAAGACGCCGGTGTCGAGGAGTTCGTACTCGGGATCGTGGCGCCCGCGGGCCTGGTTGACGGCCACCAGGTCGTCGTACGGGTAGGCGCCCTGCGGGTACTTGTAGAGGTACTTCATGTACGAGTGGGTGGGCGTCGAGTCGAGGTGGAAGTAGTACTCCTTGACGTCCTCGCCGTGGTTGCCCTCGGCGTTGGTCAGGCCGAACATCCGCTCCTTGAGGATCGGGTCGCGGCCGTTCCACAGGGCGAGCGCGAAGCACAGCCGCTGCTTGTCGTCGCTGACGCCCGCGATGCCGTCCTCGCCCCAGCGGTACGCGCGGGAGCGGGCCTGGTCATGGGTGAAGTACGACCAGGCGTCACCGCCGGGGCTGTAGTCCTCCCGGACGGTCCCCCACTGCCGTTCACTGAGATACGGCCCCCAGCGCCGCCACGCGGCCCGGCCTGCGTCGGCCTCCGCCAGCCGTAGCCGTTCGGCGTCCGCCCCGCCCTCGTTCTCCGTCATCGCCCGCCCCTTCCCACGCGACACCTGCACCCAGACTCCGGTGTCCCGGACTCCGCCGCAACGCCCCTGCGAGACCGCGACTGCCGAAGCCGCCTGCGGTCCCCCCGGACGAGCCTCCCCGGACGCCGTACGGTTCAGGACCGCTCATCGCGGCAGCGGTAGCCCCATACGTCTACCTTGCCGTGCCCGTGCGGACGGCCCTTGGGTCAATCGACTGCCTCCAACACCCAATGCATGGACGTACGTTGGCCATTCGGTCGATCGACCGAAGTGGACCGGGCCGAAGCGGCGGCAGAGTGACGGCGGTCCCGCGGCCGCTGACGGTATGCGTGCCGGCGTGCCCACTGACTCTTCCCGACAGCAGCCCGGTACGTCACGTCACCCACGCAGCATGTCCGTCAAGGAAGGGATGCGCCATGTCAGACCGGACGCCGGAGCTGAACCAGACACCGGGCACGACCACGGACGGCCCGGCCGACCGCCTCGCCGAACTCTCGCAGAAGGCCGAGGAGGCGCAGCGGGTCGTGGCACCGCGCCACGACCCGCTGTCCGCACATTCGAAGGCAGGGGGCGTGGGGCTGGTCGGCCCTATCCCCTCAGCACTCGATGATGTTCACCGCGAGCCCGCCCCGGGCCGTCTCCTTGTACTTGACGCTCATGTCGGCGCCCGTGTCCTTCATGGTCTTGATGACCTTGTCCAGGGACACCTTGTGGGAGCCGTCGCCGCGCATGGCCATGCGGGCCGCGGTGACCGCCTTGACCGCGGCCATGCCGTTGCGCTCGATGCAGGGGATCTGGACCAGGCCGCCGACCGGGTCGCAGGTGAGGCCGAGGTTGTGCTCCATGCCGATCTCGGCCGCGTTCTCGACCTGTTCCGGGGAGCCGCCCAGCACCTCGGCCAGCGCGCCCGCCGCCATCGAGCAGGCGGAGCCGACCTCGCCCTGGCAGCCGACCTCGGCGCCGGAGATGGACGCGTTCTCCTTGAAGAGCATGCCGATCGCGCCGGCGGCGAGCAGGAAGCGGACGACTCCGTCCTCGTCGGCGCCCGGCACGAAGTTGATGTAGTAGTGCAGGACGGCCGGGATGATGCCCGCCGCGCCGTTCGTGGGCGCGGTCACGACCCGCCCGCCCGCCGCGTTCTCCTCGTTCACGGCCATCGCGTAGAGCGTGATCCACTCCATCGCGTGCGCCAACGGGTCGCCCTCGGCGCGCAGTTGGCGCGCCGTGATGGCGGCACGGCGGCGGACCCGCAGGCCGCCCGGCAGGATTCCCTCCCGCGACATCCCGCGCGCGACGCAGGTCTGCATCACCCGCCAGATGTCCAGCAGACCCTCGCGGATCTCCTCCTCGGTGCGCCAGGCCCGCTCGTTCTCCAGCATCAGCGCGGAGATCGACAGACCCGTCTCCTTCGTCAGGCGCAGCAGCTCGTCGCCCGTGCGGAAGGGGTACTTCAGGACCGTGTCGTCCAGCTTGATGCGGTCCGCGCCGACCGCCTCCTCGTCGACGACGAAGCCGCCGCCGACCGAGTAGTACGTCTTGGACAGCAGCTCCGCCCCGGACGCGTCGTACGCCCAGAGGGTCATGCCGTTCGCGTGGTACGGGAGCGTTTTGCGGCGGTGCAGCTTCAGGTCCGCGTCGTAGGAGAACGCGATCTCGTGCTCGCCGAGGAGCGACAGCCGCTTCGTGGCCCTGATCGCCTCGACCCGGTCGTCCGCGCCCTCCACGTCGACCGTGCGCGGCGAGGCGCCCTCCAGGCCGAGCAGCACCGCCTTCGGGGTGCCGTGGCCGTGGCCGGTCGCACCCAGCGACCCGTACAACTCGGTCCGTATCGACGCGACGGAGTCCAGCAGTCCTTCGTTGCGCAGGCGCCGTGCGAACATGCGGGCCGCGCGCATCGGGCCGACGGTGTGGGAGCTCGACGGACCGATGCCGATCGAGAACAGGTCGAAGACCGAGATGGCCACGGGAACTCCTCCGAAAAGGGCGGGGGCACACGCCATCGGGTGCCCCCGCCGGGGAACTACTTGTTCAGACCGGGGTACAGCGGGTGCTTGCCGGTCAGGGCCCGGACCCGGGCCTTCAGGGCCGCCGCGTCGTAGGACGGCTTCAGCGTCTCGGCGATCACGTCCGCGACCTCGGTGAAGTCCTCGGCCGTGAAGCCGCGCGTGGCCAGCGCCGGGGTGCCGATCCGCAGACCCGAGGTGACCATCGGCGGGCGCGGGTCGTTCGGGACGGCGTTGCGGTTGACCGTGATGCCGACCTCGTGGAGACGGTCCTCGGCCTGCTGTCCGTCCAGTTCGGACTCGCGCAGGTCGACGAGGATCAGGTGGACGTCCGTACCTCCGGACAGGACGTTCACACCGGCCTCGCGGGCGTCGGGCGCGGTGAGCCGCTCGGCGAGGATGCGCGCACCTTCCACCGTACGACGCTGGCGCTCCTTGAAGTCCTCCGAGGAGGCGACCTTGAAGGAGACCGCCTTCGCCGCGATCACGTGCTCCAGGGGACCGCCCTGGAAGCCCGGGAAGACGGACGAGTTCAGCTTCTTCGCGAAGGCCTGGCGGGCCAGGATGATGCCGCCGCGGGGACCGCCCAGCGTCTTGTGGGTCGTGGAGGTGACCACGTCGGCGTACGGCACCGGGTTCTCGTGCAGACCGGCCGCGACCAGGCCGGCGAAGTGGGCCATGTCGACCCACAGGTACGCCTCGACCTCGTCGGCGATCCGCCGGAACTCGGCGAAGTCCAGCTCGCGCGGGTAGGCCGACCAGCCGGCGATGATCACCTTCGGCCGGTGCTCCTTGGCGAGCCGCTCCACCTCGGCCATGTCGACGAGACCGGAGTCGTCCACGTGGTAGGCCACGACATCGAACTGCTTGCCGGAGAAGTTCAGGCGCATGCCGTGGGTCAGGTGGCCGCCGTGGGCGAGGTCGAGGCCCAGGATGGTGTCGCCGGGCTGGGCCAGCGCGAACAGGGCCGCCTGGTTGGCGGAGGCACCGGAGTGCGGCTGCACGTTGGCGTACTCGGCGCCGAACAGCTCCTTCACCCGGTCGATGGCGATCTGCTCGGTGACGTCGACGTGCTCGCAGCCGCCGTAGTAGCGGCGGCCCGGGTAGCCCTCGGCGTACTTGTTGGTGAGTACCGAGCCCTGCGCCTCCATGACCGCGACCGGAGCGAAGTTCTCCGAGGCGATCATCTCCAGGGTGGACTGCTGGCGCTCCAGCTCGGCGTCGACCGCGGCCGCGACCTCCGGGTCGAGCTCGTGCAGGGGCGTGTTCAGAACGGACATCTGTTTCTACGACTCCTCAGCCGGTGTCTGTGCGGCCCTCAGCCGGCGGTGAAGGCGGTGTACTCGTCGGCGGAGAGCAGCTCGGCCGGCTCGTCCGTGACGCGCACCTTGAACAGCCAGCCGCCCTCGAAGGGGGCCGAGTTCACCAGGGAGGGGTCGTCCACGACGTCCTCGTTGATCTCGGTGATCTCACCGGTGACCGGCGAGTACAGGTCGGAGACCGACTTGGTCGACTCCAGCTCGCCGCAGGACTCGCCCGCGGTCACGGTGTCGCCGACGGCCGGGAGCTGGACGAAGACGACGTCACCGAGCGCGTTGGCCGCGTGCTCCGTGATGCCGACCGTCGCCACGCCGTCCGCGGCGGCCGACAGCCACTCGTGCTCCTTGCTGTAACGCAGCTGCTGGGGGTTGCTCATGGCCTGAATTCTCCTGTACGCGGGGGAGTGCTGGTGAAAGAGGACTGCTGGAAACACGCGTGAGCAGCGGAAATGTGCGCAGGGTCACGCGCTGCCGCGCTCAGTGTCTCGCTGTGGATCTGCTTCGGGCGCCGCGGGACTACTTCTGGCGCTTGTAGAACGGCAGTGCCACGACCTCGTGCGGTTCGTGGTTGCCCCGGATGTCCACGCCCACGCCCGCCGTGCCCGGCGCCGAGTGCGCCGCGTCGACGTACGCCATGGCGATCGGCCTGCCCAGCGTGGGGGAGGGGGCACCGGAGGTGACCTCGCCGATCACCTCGCCGCCGGCCACCACCGGGTACCCGGCGCGCGGCACCCGGCGGCCCTCGGCGACCAGGCCGACCAGCACCCGCGGCGGCTTCGCCGCGGCACGGCCGGCGGCCTCCTGAAGAGCCTCGCGCCCCACGAAGTCGCCGTCCTTCTCGAACTTCACCACCCGGCCGAGCCCGGCGTCGAAGGGGGTCAGCGAGGTGGTCAGCTCATGCCCGTACAGCGGCATGCCCGCCTCCAGGCGCAGGGTGTCCCGGCAGGACAGCCCGCAGGGCACCAGGCCCACCGGGGAACCCGCCTCGGTGAGCGCCTGCCACACCTCCACCGCGTGCTCGGGCTTCACGAACAGCTCGAAGCCGTCCTCGCCGGTGTAGCCGGTGCGCGCGATCAGCGCCGGGACCCCGGCGACGGTGCCGGGCAGCCCGGCGTAGTACTTCAGGCCGTCCAGGTCGGCGTCGGTCAGCGACTTCAGGATCCCGGGCGACTCCGGTCCCTGGACGGCGATCAGCGCGTACGCGTCCCGGTCGTCCCGCACCTCGGCGTCGAACCCGGCGGCACGCTCCGTCAGCGCGTCGAGGACCACCTGGGCGTTGGAGGCGTTGGCCACCACCAGGTACTCGGTCTCGGCCAGCCGGTAGACGATCAGGTCGTCGAGGATGCCGCCGTCGGCCCGGCAGATCATGGTGTAGCGGGCGCGCCCGACGCCGACGGAGGCGATGTTGCCGACCAGGGCGTGGTTCAGCAGGGCGGCGGCCTGGGGGCCGGTCACGGCGATCTCGCCCATGTGGGAGAGGTCGAAGAGCCCGGCCCTGGTCCGCACGGCGACATGCTCGTCGCGCTCGGATCCGTAGCGCAGGGGCATGTCCCAGCCGGCGAAGTCGGTCATGGTGGCGCCGAGCGAGCGATGCAGGGCATCGAGCGCGGTACGGCGGAGTCCAGCGGAATCGGAACTGCTCATCGGTCGGTCGTCTCCCAAAGATCCCAGGGCATGACAGGCGAGGTCTGTCCTCCCCATCTGTCATCGGAACCTGAGAGGTTCGCCCTGACCACAGCGGTGGTCACGGCTTGCACCTTGGGTGGGGCCGCCGACACGGCGGCCCGCTTTTCAGATGTGCCTCGCCCGCGCGGTAACGGGGGCCTGAGAGATTCAAGGGAGGGACTTGCTCCTTCGGCGCCCCAGCGAAGGCTGCTGGGGACTCTCCCGCGCGGATTCGAACGGCCGGTATGCAGTTGGCGGGCACATCATTGCATGCCGGGCGGAGCTTTGTAACAGGCCTGTGGCCGGAAGCGGACGGAACCGCGAGACACCGTGCATTACCTTCTCTTTACAGTAAGTGGGGAGAACCTTTCCTGAACCCCCAGGGAGGACGATCACGGTGACAAGGACCACGGCATACGCGGCGACGACGGGCATCGCCCTGCCCGAGCAGTCGACGGCCCCGGCCCGCGAGCGGTGCGGGGGGCTCCCGGCGCCGGTCGTCCGCGATCTGCGCGACCGGGCCGGCCGCAGCCCGCACGGCCTGCTCTTCGGCCCCCGTGACCTGGTCGTGGTCACCGGGCTGCCCGGCAGCGGCAAGTCCACCCTGATGCACCGCACCGTCCAGGGCATACGGATCGACTCCCAGGACACCCGAGACCGCTGGGACGCCCGGCTGGCCCGCTTCCTGCCGTACGCCCTCTACCGCCCGCTGGTCCGCCTCGTGCACTACGCCGGGCTGCACCGCGCGCTGCGTACCGGCGAGGGCGTGGTGGTGCACGACTGCGGTACCCAGGCCTGGGTGCGCGACTGGCTGGCCCGCGAGGCCCGCCGCCGCGGTGGCACCCTGCACCTGCTGCTCCTGGACGTCGCGCCCGGCACGGCACTGGACGGCCAGCGCGAGCGCGGCCGGGGCGTTTCCCGGTACGCCTTCCTGCGCCACCGCCACGCCGCCGCCCGCCTGGTGCGCGCGGTGGAGCAGGGCGGGATGCCCGAGGGTGTGGGTTCGGCGGTGCTCCTCGACCGGGACTCGGCGGACGTGCTGTGCCGGATCGCCTTCCGGGAGGCGGAGAAGCTCGCCGGGTGAGGCATTCCGGAAAGCGGAGCGGCTCAGGGGGTGAGGCATTGTCACAGCCACCCGCTAGCCTTTTCAGCCTCAGCAGCAGTGGTTTCCAGCAGGCGGTAGGCAGATGGACTTCCCGGCGGACATTCCCGCGGACTTCCCGGCACAGGCGCACCCCCACCCGCACGGCGGTTGGCCCGGCAACGAGTTGGAGGAGGTGCTGTCGGCCTCCCTCGGCGTACCCGCGGCTGCGGGCCGGCTCATCGAGGTACTGGCCCGCAGTTTCCTGTGGATCCCGCTGCCGGAGGGCGGCGGTCCGCACAGCGGCCCGCTGGATCTGCCGACCACGGAGATCGAGGGCCAGGTGTACGTCCCGGTCTTCAGCTCCGAGGAGCAGTTCCGCCAGGTGGTCGGCTCCCATCTGTCGTACACGATCGCCCCGGCCGTCGAGTTCGCCCGCGGTCTGCCCCCGCAGGTCGGCATAGCCGTGAATCCCGGGGGAGTGGTGGGCGTCCCGCTGCCGCCGCAGGCGGTCGCCGAGCTGTGCCGGACCGGCCGCAGCGAACTGGACGGCCCCGCCTCGGGCGGCCGGGTCCGGCTCTTCGAACCGGACTGGCAGGAGGACCCGATGGACTTCCTGGCCGCGGCCTCCGCCGAGTTCGCGGCGACCGGCGTGGTCGCCACGGCCCGCCGCTGCCTGGCCGCGGTCGAGACGGCGGACCCCATGATGTTCGTGGGCGTCGAACTCTCCCAGTGGGAGGGGGACATCAGGGCGCTGCCGCTGGAGGCGCTGGGCAAGGCCCTCGGCCGGGTCCCGGTGAAGTGGCCGGTGAACCTGGTCCTGCTGGACGTGGCGGACGACCCGGTGGGCCACTGGATGCGGGAGAACGTCCGCCCCTTCTATCAGTACGGTCACTAGGAACCCCCCGAGGACAGCCGACCGGGGGCGCGCGGCCGTGCCGATCTGCGGCTCCGCCGCGCGGGCGCGCTCAGCCACGACGAAACCCGCACCCGCCGACGGACCATCGGCGCCACTCCCCTCGGCGCTTAAGCTGTCTCCGAACGCGGGGCGACCTCCAACGCGGGGCAACTCAATGAAGGGGCGGTAACACGTGAGCGCCAGCGGCACCGCGGCGGCCGGACAGGTCGAGCACATGCTGCGCCAGGTAACCCCCGGGCGCTACGACGCCTACGAGGCACTCCTCCGCGCCCTCGCCACGCCCTCCTCCGGCCAGATCTGGATGCTGCTCTGGCACGGCCAGGCCGGCTCCCCCGACGCCCAGTACGGGAACATGGAGGTCGACGGCCACGGCTACGCCCCCTGTGTGACCTCGGCCCAGGAACTGTCGGCGAGCGGCTGGAACCGCTCGTACGAGGTGGTCGACAGTCTCGACGTGGCCCGCACGCTCTATCCCGACCACTTCGGCCTGTGGCTCAACCCGCACGCCCCGGGCGGCGGCGTCGGCATCCCCTGGCTGGACCTGCGCCGGATCGCGACCGGCCTGGACCGCCAGCCCGCGGGGCCGCTGCGGCTCGCGGAACCGGCCATCGAGATCCCGCAGTTCTATGCGCTGCTGTCGCAGAACGCCCACCGTACGCCCGCGATCCGCTCCCTGCGGCGCGCCTGGGTGCAGCCGGCGCTCGGCGCGCCGTATCTCGCGATCGGGCTCGACGTGTACGACACGTCGCCGCCGGCCGTGGACTCGGTGCGGGCGATGATGCAGCAGTCCATCGGCGCGGTGCCGGACGGGCTGCCGGTCTCGACGGTCGCCATGACCGACGAGTACGACCCGGTGGTGATGTGGATGCGGGCGACGGCACGGCCGTTCTACGACCGCGAGGCACACGCGGCACTGCCACCGGCACCGGTGGCCGGGTACGGGTATCCACCGGCGCCCGGCGTGTACTGAGGTGGGGCGGAAGAGCTTCGTGGTGACGGCGTGGAATACGCCGTAGTGCGCCTTCTCGAGGCGGAACTTCTGGAATTCCACCGTGGGCCGGAATTCCCTTGGTGTTCGCCTCGTGCACGGCGTATCGGATGGTGGGGCCGCTGCCGTGGGTCCGGCCTGACGTCCGCGACGTGGTGACGGTGAGGGTGTACGCGAGCGTCGCGGGGACACGGAGGCGGACGCCGGAATGGGCGGCGAGGCGCCGATCGGAATTCCCGCGAATGCGCGGATTGCCTTTCCTGTGAGGCGGGGGAGAATCGCTCATGGCCGAGAAGGGTGGGACAAGTTCGCGGCGTGCCGTGATCCAGGTCACATGCCGCTCGGCGGTCCCGGAGTGAGGGTGTACCTCTGGAGGAGTCTCCGCGTGTAGACGAGGGTCTTTGGTCCGATTATGTGACGGATCGCTGGGCTTGCCCCCGTCCGACAGGTGTTACCCGTTGTTCGGATAACGAAACTCCTTGCTCGTATCACGGTTACGCATCCATTCACCGTCAACTCTGGCAACTGGTCGCCGCAGCGTTGAAGACTCGCGCTCCAAGGGGTGTTCACCCCTGCCCAGGTGAGAGTGATCATGCCGCTACCAGCGGCAAGTGCAAGCCGGCTACAGCCGGTTGAGAGGGGTCCCTGCCAGATGACGGCACCATTGCACGAGCCGACCGCGGAAGCGGCCCCGGGCGCGGCCGAAGAGGCGGCTGCCGCCGCCGGTGAGAAGGCCGTGCAGGGGCGCTCCCTGGGCCGGATCGCCTGGGAGCGCCTGAAGCGGGACAAGCTCGCCCTCACGGGCGGCGTCGTCGTCCTCCTCCTCGTCGTGGTCGCCCTGCTCGCGCCAGTGATCACCCACCTGCTCGGTCAGGACCCGGACGCCTACAACGAGAGCCTGATCGACCCGCTCTTCGGCACCCCCAAGGGGTCCCTGGGCGGCATCAGCGGCGACCACCTGCTGGGCGTCGAGCCGGTCAACGGCCGCGACATCCTCGCCCGCATCCTCTACGGCGCCCGCGTCTCGCTCCTGGTCGGCTTCCTGTCCGCCCTCGTCGCGGTCGTCCTGGGCACCGTGCTGGGCATCCTGGCGGGCTTCTTCGGCGGCTGGGTGGACTCGCTCATCAGCCGCGTGATGGACGGCCTGCTGGCCTTCCCGCAGCTCCTGTTCACGATCGCCCTGGTCTCCGTGATGCCGAACGACATGCTCGGCCTGTCCGGGTCCAACGTGCGCGTCTTCGTGATGATCCTGGTCATCGGCTTCTTCGGCTGGCCCTACATCGGACGCGTGGTGCGCGGCCAGACGCTCTCGATGCGTGAGCGCGAGTACGTCGAGGCCGCGCGATCGCTGGGTGCCGGGCGGTTCTACATCCTGTTCAAGGAACTGCTGCCCAACCTGGTCGCGCCCATCATCGTGTACACGACGATGATGATCCCGACCAACATCCTCACCGAGGCGGCCCTCAGCTTCCTGGGCGTGGGCGTCAAGCCGCCCACGTCGTCCTGGGGACAGATGCTGTCGAGCGCCATCGACTACTACGAGTCGGACCCCATGTACATGGTGGTCCCGGGTGTGGCGATCTTCATCACCGTCCTTGCCTTCAACCTTTTCGGCGACGGCGTGCGTGACGCGCTGGACCCGAAGGCGTCCCGCTGAACAAGCCGTACCCAAAGCGTCCCGTGGCAGCAACACGGGGTCTCTCATCTAATCCGGAGGATCCGAGATCGTGACTACCCAACGCACCTCAGGGCGGCGTAAGCAGGCATTTGCCGCCGCTGCTGCGGTCGCCGCACTGCTGACCACGGCGGCGTGCGGCGGCAGCAGCGACGACAACGGCGGCGGTTCGAAGACCGGCGCCGCCGGCTTCGACGCCGCCAACAACAAGGTCGCCCAGGCCTCGCTGGTCAAGAAGGGCGGCACGCTGCGGTTCGGTGGTGCCCAGGACGCCGACTCGTGGGACACCACGCGTGGCTACTACGGCTTCATGTGGGACTTCGCGCGCTACTACAGCCGCCAGCTGGTCACGGGCAAGGCGGAGCCGGGCAAGGCCGGCGCCGAGCTGACCCCGGACCTCGCCACCGGTCTCGCCAAGGTCACCGACGACGGCAAGACCTACACGTACACCCTGCGTGACGGCGTCACGTGGGAGGACGGCAAGCCGATCACGTCCAAGGACGTGAAGTACGGCATCGAGCGCGTCTGGGCGCAGGACGTGCTGTCCGGCGGTCCGACCTACCTCAAGGACTTCCTGGACCCCAAGGGCGAGTACAAGGGCCCCTACAAGGACACGTCCAAGGACAAGCTCGGCCTGAAGGCCATCACCACGCCGGACGACAAGACGATCGTCTTCCACCTCCCGAAGGCCAACTCGGACTTCCAGGAGGTGCTGGGTCTGGTCTCGGCCTCCCCGGTCCGCCAGGACATGGACACCAAGTCCAAGTACGGCCTGAAGCCGTTCTCCTCCGGCCCGTACAAGTTCGAGTCCTACAGCCCCGGCAAGAGCCTGACGCTGGTGCGCAACACCGAGTGGAAGCAGTCCTCGGACCCGGTCCGCAAGGCGTACCCGGACAAGATCACCGTCCAGTTCTTCTCGGACGCCAACCAGCTGGACCAGCGCCTGCTCAACGGTGACCTGGACCTGGACATCAACCAGACCGGCATGTCCCCGCAGGGCCGCACCACCGCCCTGAAGGAGCACAAGGGCAACCTGGACAACCCGGTCTCCGGCTACATCCGTTACGCGGCCTTCCCGCAGAGCGTGAAGCCGTTCGACAACATCGAGTGCCGCAAGGCCGTCATCCTCGGTGCGGACCACGTCTCGCTGCAGACCGCGCGCGGTGGCCCGATCGCCGGTGGTGACATCGGCACCAACATGCTCCCGCCGTCCGTCCCGGGCTCCGAGGGCCAGAAGTACGACCCGTACGCCATCTCCGGTGCCGACAAGAACGGCAACATCGAGAAGGCCAAGGCGGCGCTGAAGGCGTGCGGCAAGCCGAACGGCTTCTCCACCACCATCGCGGTCCGCAACAACAAGCCGGTCGAGGTCGCCACGGCCCAGTCGCTCCAGGCGTCGCTGAAGAAGATCGGCATCAACGCCCAGATCGACCAGTACGACGGTTCGCAGACCACCGGCATCATCGGCAGCCCTTCGAACGTGAAGAAGAAGGGCTACGGCATCATCATCATGGGCTGGGGTCCGGACTTCCCGACCGTCCAGGGCTTCGGTCTGCCGCTGTGGGACAGCAAGTACATCGCGCAGAGCGGTAACAACAACTACGCCCTGATCAACGACAAGACCATCGACGGTCTGTTCGACCAGTACGTCTCCACGCTGGACGACGCGGGCAAGGCCAAGATCTCGACCGAGATCAACCACAAGGTCATGGAGGGCGCGTACTACCTGCCCTTCACCTTCGAGAAGTTCATCAACTGGCGCGGTGACAACCTCGCGAACGTCTACACGACGGACAACTACAGCGGTACGTACGACTTCGTGAACCTCGGTCTGAAGTCCGCCAAGTAATCCCGGCACACCCGCCGTACGGCACGAAAGGCAGGTGAAGGCCGGCGCGGCGTGGTCGCGGGCCATCGGACAATCTCCGGTGGCCCGCGGCCCCGCGGCGGGCCGTAAGCTGTGCTCGCTTACCTCATCAGGCGGCTGTTCGCCGCCGCAGTGATGCTCGTGGTCATCGTCATGGTGGTCTTCGGCATCTTCTTCCTCGTCCCCAAGTGGGCGGGCGTCGACATCGCCACGAGCTTCGTGGGCAAGCAGGCCGACCCGGCAGCCGTCGAGGCCGTACGGCAGAAGCTGGGCCTGGGCGACCCGATCTACGCCCAGGTCTGGCACTTCTTCAAGGGCATCTTCGTCGGACGCACCTACTCCGGCGGTGGCGATGTCACCCACTGCGCCGCGCCCTGCTTCGGCTACTCCTTCCGTAGCGAGCAGGCCGTCTGGCCGGTGCTCACCGACCGCTTCCCGGTGACCCTGGGACTCGCGCTCGGTGCCGCCGTGCTGTGGCTAGTCTTCGGTGTCGCGGCCGGTGTGCTCTCCGCCCTCAAGCGGGGCACCATCTGGGACCGCGGTGCGATGGTCGTCGCGCTCGCGGGTGTCTCCCTCCCCATCTACTTCACCGGTCTGCTCAGCCTGGCGATCTTCGCCTTCGGGCTGAAATGGATCGACGCGCAGTACGTGCCGCTCGACCAGAGCGTCAGCGGCTGGTTCGGCGGCATGATCCTGCCCTGGATCACCCTCGCCTTCCTGTACGCGGCGATGTACGCCCGGATCACCCGCGCGACCATGCTGGAGATCCTCGGTGAGGACTACATCCGCACCGCCCGCGCGAAGGGCCTGACCGAACCGGTCGTCATCGGCAAGCACGCCATGCGCTCCACGATGACCCCGATCCTGACCATGCTCGGCATGGACCTCGGCGCCCTCATCGGCGGCGCCATCCTGACGGAGTCGACGTTCAACCTGCCCGGCCTCGGCCGCGCGGTGCTCGACGCCATCCGGAACCAGGACCTGCCCATCATCCTGGGCGTCACGCTGATCACTTCTCTCGCCGTGCTGCTCGCCAACCTCGTGGTGGACATCCTGTACGCCGTGATCGACCCCCGAGTGAGGCTGACATGACCGACCTGAGCAAGAGCGGAGCCGCCCTGGGTGAGCCCACCTCCGGCTCCGCCGCCCCGACCTCCTTCCTGGAAGTGCGTGACCTCAAGGTCCACTTCCCGACCGACGACGGTCTGGTCAAGTCCGTCGACGGGCTCAGCTTCACGCTGGAGAAGGGCAAGACCCTCGGCATCGTGGGCGAGTCCGGCTCCGGCAAGTCGGTGACCTCGCTCGGCATCATGGGCCTGCACACCGCCGGCCAGTACGGCAAGCGCAAGGCGCAGATCTCCGGCGAGATCTGGCTGGACGGCACCGAGCTGCTCTCCGCCGACCCCGACCACGTGCGCAAGCTGCGCGGTCGCGAGATGGCGATGATCTTCCAGGACCCGCTGTCCGCGCTGCACCCGTACTACACGATCGGCCAGCAGATCGTGGAGGCGTACCGGATCCACCACGACGTCTCCAAGAAGGTCGCGAAGAAGCGTGCGGTCGAGATGCTCGACCGGGTCGGCATCCCGCAGCCCGACAAGCGCGTCGACAGCTACCCGCACGAGTTCTCCGGCGGTATGCGCCAGCGCGCGATGATCGCGATGTCGCTGGTCAACAACCCCGAGCTGCTCATCGCGGACGAGCCGACGACCGCCCTGGACGTGACCGTCCAGGCGCAGATCCTCGACCTGATCCGGGACCTGCAGACGGAGTTCGGCTCCGCGGTCATCATCATCACCCACGACCTGGGCGTCGTCGCCGAGCTCGCCGACGACCTCCTGGTGATGTACGGCGGCCGCTGCATCGAGCGCGGACCGGCCGACAAGGTGTTCTACGAGCCCCGCCACCCCTACACCTGGGGCCTGCTGGGCTCGATGCCGCGCCTGGACCGTGAGCAGCAGGAGCGCCTGATCCCGGTCAAGGGCTCCCCGCCCTCGCTGATCAACGTCCCGTCCGGCTGCGCCTTCAACCCGCGCTGCCCGTACGCCGACATCCCGAAGGACAACGTCACCCGCACGGTCCGCCCCGAGCTGACCGAGGTCGGCAGCCAGCACTGGGCCGCCTGCCACATGACGCAGGAGCAGCGGGAGCGGATCTGGACCGAAGAGATTGCGCCGAAGCTGTGAGCGAGGACAAAGCGGTGACCATCCCTGCGCAGAGCGAAGGTGCCACCCTCACCAAGGACGCCGCCCCCGGCGAGACCCTGCTGAAGGTGACCGGGCTCCAGAAACACTTCCCGATCCGAAAAGGCCTGCTCCAGCGGCAGGTCGGCGCCGTGCACGCGGTCGACGGCCTCGACTTCGAGGTCAAGGCCGGTGAGACGCTGGGCGTCGTGGGCGAGTCGGGCTGCGGCAAGTCGACGATGGGCCGGCTGATCACCCGGCTGCTCGAACCGACCGGCGGCACGGTCGAGTTCGAGGGCAGGGACATCACCCACCTCGGGGTGGGCGGCATGCGTCCGCTGCGCCGCGACGTGCAGATGATCTTCCAGGACCCGTACTCCTCGCTGAACCCGCGCCACACCATCGGCACGATCGTCAGCGCCCCCTTCAAGCTCCAGGGCGTCACGCCCCCGGGCGGGGTCAAGGCGGAGGTCCAGCGGCTGCTGTCGGTCGTGGGCCTCAGCCCCGAGCACTACAACCGCTATCCGCACGAGTTCTCCGGCGGTCAGCGCCAGCGCATCGGCATCGCCCGCGCGCTCGCCCTGAAGCCGAAGCTGGTCGTGGCGGACGAGCCGGTCTCCGCGCTCGACGTGTCGATCCAGGCCCAGGTCGTCAACCTGCTGGACGACCTCCAGCAGGAACTCGGCCTGACGTACGTGATCATCGCGCACGACCTCTCGGTGGTCCGGCACGTCTCGGACCGGATCGCGGTGATGTACCTCGGCAAGATCGTGGAGCTGGCCGACCGCGAGTCGCTGTACCGGGCGCCGATGCACCCGTACACCAAGGCGCTCATGTCGGCGGTGCCGATCCCGGACCCGCGGCGCAAGAACGTCAAGAGCGACCGCATCCTGCTCAAGGGCGACGTGCCCTCGCCGATCTCCCCGCCGAGCGGCTGCCGCTTCCACACCCGGTGCTGGAAGGCGACGGAGATCTGCAGGACGACCGAGCCCAAGCTCGTCGAGCTGAAGCCCGGCCAGCAGGTCGCCTGCCACCACCCGGAGAACTTCGAGGACCAGGCCCCGCAGGACACGGTGCTGCTGACCGTGGCCAAGGAGGCGGCCGAGCTGGTCGCCGACGAGGTGCTGGCGGAGTCGGCGGAGACGTCCGCGGCGGTGGCCGCACTGGAGGCCGAGACGGTCGCCGAGGCGGAGGCAACGGAGACGGCGGCCGAGGCGGAGACGCCGGAACCCGCCGCCGAGGCGGAGACGCCGGAACCGGTCGCCGAGGCCGGGGCTTCCGACGCCTCCACAGCCGAGTCACAGAACTCCCAGGAGTCAACGGACAAGTAGCCCATGACACAACTGGGTAAAGGCATGTACATGCCCTAACGGGAGGGCGCAGAGTCGACCGTGTCTGTTCGCTGACCAGCACGCTCGAAAGGGACGACTCATGCGCCTCTCCCGTTCGGCACGTCTGGCGGCTGTCGCGACCGCGGCAGCCGCCTCCTTCGTCATCGCGGCCGCGCCCGCCCCCACCCCGGGCGCCGACGGCATCGGCGACCCCTACTTCCCGCAGCTCGGCAACGGTGGCTTCGACGCCCGCCACTACGACCTCGACGTCGCCTACGCTCCGGACACCGGCCGCCTGGACGGCCGTACCACCCTCACGGCCCGCGCCACCCAGAACCTCTCCTCCTTCGATCTCGACCTCCAGAAGCTGGAGGTCACGCGTGTCGAAGTGAACGGCAGACGCGCCGAGTTCACGCGCACCGGCGACGAGATCACCGTCACGCCGAGGAACCGGCTGTCCAAGGGGCACGAGTTCACCGTCTCGGTCACCTACGGCGGGATACCGGTGGCCCTCAACGGCCCCATCGTCTTCGGCTCCGACTACGGCTGGATGAGGACCGCCGACGGCGTCTTCGTCGCCTGCGAGCCCAACGCCGCCTCCACCTGGTTCCCGTCCAGCGACCACCCCTCCGACAAGGCCACCTACGACATCCGGATCAAGGCGCCGAAGGGTCTGACGGGAGTCTCCAACGGGCGGCTGGTCTCGACGTACGACAAGGGCGCCTCGTCGTACAGCCACTGGCGTGAGAACAGGCCCATGGCGACCTACCTGGCCACCGCCACCATCGGGAAGTTCGACGTGCGGACAGGGAAGACGCCCTCCGGCATCCCGGTCTACGTCGCCATCGACCCGGTCCTCGCGAACAGCAACAGCGTCGACGTGTACGCCGTGACGGCGGCCGCCACCGACTACTGGTCGCAGGTCTTCGGGCCCTACCCCTTCGAGGAGACCGGTGCGATCGTCGACGACATGCCGGAGGCGGGGTTCTCGCTGGAGGTGCAGAGCAAGCCGGCCTACTCGGCGGTGCGCAGCGAGACGACGATCGTGCACGAGCTGGCCCACCAGTGGTTCGGCGACTCGGTGAGCGTGGCGCAGTGGAAGGACATCTGGCTCAACGAGGGCTTCGCCACCTACGCCCAGTGGCTGTGGGCGGAGCACCAGGGCACCCGCTCCGCGCACGACTCCTTCCTCGCCGGCTACAACTCCCGTGCCGCCGACAACCCCTTCTGGCAGATCACCGTCGCCGACCCGCAGCGCGACACCATGTTCGCCTCCGCCGTCTACCAGCGCGGTGCGATGACCCTCCAGATGCTGCGCGAACGGATCGGGGACACCGCGTTCTTCAAGCTCCTCCCCGCCTGGACGAAGCTGCACCGCTACGGCAACGCGAACACGGCCGACTTCATCGAGCTCGCCGAGAAGGTGTCCGGACAGCAGCTCGACGACCTGTTCCAGACCTGGCTGTTCACCCCAGGGAAACCCGCCCTGTGAGCCTGGCTTTGTAAGGTTCATGCGGCCTGACAGGTCACAATGTCAGGGTGCAGCTCCAGCAACTCTTCTCTCCCTCCGTCCAGCACACGCTCGACGTCATCGGCATCTTCGTGTTCGCCATCTCCGGCGCGCTGCTGGCCGTCCGCAAGAACTTCGACGTCTTCGGCATCGCCGTGCTCGCCGAGGTCACCGCGCTGGGCGGAGGGATCTTCCGGGACGTGATCATCGGGGCGGTGCCCCCGGCCGCCTTCACGGACCTGGGGTACTTCATGACCCCGCTGCTCACGGCGCTCGTGGTGTTCTTCCTGCACCCGCACGTCGAGCGCATCCAGTCGTCGGTGCTGGTCTTCGACGCGGCCGGCCTCGGCCTGTTCTGCGTCACCGGCACCACGAAGGCGTACTCCTACGGCCTCAACCTGACCGCCTCGGTCGCCCTGGGGCTCGCCACCGCGGTCGGCGGCGGTGTGCTCAGGGACGTGCTCGCCAACGAGGTTCCCTCGCTGCTGCGCTGGGACCGCGACCTGTACGCGGTCCCGGCGATCGTCGGGGCGACGATGGTGGCGCTGTGCATCCACTACGACGCGCTGACCCCGTTCACCAGCGGGCTGGCGGTCGTCACCGCTTTCGTGCTGCGCCTGCTCGCGATGCGGTTCCACTGGCGAGCGCCGCGTGCGTGGAATCGGCGGACGACGGTTCGCGAGGAGTAGTACCGGCACGGGCACTGCTCTGGCCCATGTTGACCGTCAGCCATTCGAAGACCGCCGGTACCTGGGGCCGCCACAGCGCCATGTTGTGGCCGCCCGCGCTGCGCGGCAGGAACACCACGTGCACGGTGGTCGGGGCCTTGGCGATCTGTTCGAGCGCCACTCCGGCCTGGTAGCCGTCGCCGGACTCTCCCGAGAGGTAGAGGGCGATCCGGGGCGGCGCGGCCGCCTTCCTGAGCAGCAGATAGGGGTTGTTCCGCTCGCGCAGGCTCACGCTCTGCGCGGCGAGTGAATTGCGTTCGCCGATCGGGTCGTTGTAGCCGGACAGGCTGATCGCGGCCCGGTAGCGGTCCGGGTGGGCGACGGCCAGCTTGACCGCGCAGTGCGCGCCCGCCGAGTAGCCGGCGACCGCCCAGTTCGCCGGGGCCGCGGCGGCGCGGAAGTTGTCGGTCACCATCCTCGGCACGTCGATGCTGAGCCAGCTGTCGGCGTTCACCGTGCCCGGGATGTTGGCGCAGCCGGTGTCCACACCGGCCAGCAGGTTGGTGCGCGGGGCGACCAGGATGAAGGGCGCGACCCTGCCGCTCCTCATCAGCGGCTCCAGCTGCTCGTGCACCTTCAGCGAACCGAACCAGGCCTTCGCCGAGCCGGGGTAGCCCGGCAGCAGCTCCACCACCGGGAACCTGTGGTTGCGGTACCCCGGTTCGTCGTACTGGGGCGGCAGCCAGACGTAGACCTCGGCGTTCACGCCCGAGACCCGGCCCTTGAGCTGGGTGACCCGTACCCCGCCGGACGCGTGCATGGCCGCCCCCTCGGCCGCCGTGAAGGTCTGCCTCACCTTGGCCAACCGCTTCAGCGCTATGCCGCCGGTCCCGTCCTGGCCGAGGTTCGCGGCCTGCTGGACGTGGTCGCCGGTGCCGAGCAGGTCGGCCCAGTTGTCGTACAGGTCGTTCTGGTTGTTGACCACCACGAAGATCAGCGTCACCGCGGTGGCCTGCGCGAACAGCAGCATCAGGACCCGGGCCACGGCTCGTACGGCCTGGGGTCCGCGCATCCTCGACCACAGGACGAGCGGCAGTATGAGGGCGACCACGGACAGGACGATGGTCGTGTAGAGGAACGGAGTCCCGGTGAGGCTCATGTCCCCATAGAGGGGAATTCCCGGCTCCGGGTTACGGACGTGTCCGGACACTTACCTAGAAATTGCCGGAACCTCACCCGGCGGGTGGATCCCTTACCGGTCGGGCCCCTGGTGCGTGGATCACAAAAGCTACCGCTTAGTAATCACTTCTTGTACTGTTCAGCCATGCCAGAAGCAGCTTCCACGCGAGCCGTGATCGGCGACAGCGAGTTCGACCGGGACACCGCGGTCACCCGGCGCGCGCCCGGGGTCTACGCCATCGACCTCTCGGCCGGCTGGACCATCATCAACGCCGTCAACGGCGGCTATCTGCTGGCCGTCCTCGGCCGGGCCCTCGCGGACACGCTGCCGCATCCGGACCCGTTCACCATCTCCGCGCACTACCTGACCGCGTCCCAGCCGGGCCCGGCCGTGATCCGCACGAACACCGTCCGCACCGGCCGCACCCTCTCCACCGGCCAGGCCTCGCTCTTCCAGTACGACGGCGACGGCAACGAGGTCGAGCGCATCCGCGTCCTCGCCTCCTACGGCGACCTCGCCGCCCTCCCCGACGACGTCCGCACCGCGGCGACCCCGCCGGCCATCCCGCCCATGGACCAGTGCTTCGGCCCCGAGGACGGCCCCGCCCCGGTCGACGGCAGCTCCGCCATCACCGAACGCCTGATGCTCAAGCTGGACCCGTCGACCCTGGGCTGGGCCCTCGGCGCCCCCTCCGGCAAGGGTGAGATGCGCTCCTGGTTCGGCCTCGCCGACGGCCGTGACGCCGACCCCCTCGCCCTGCTCCTGGCGGTCGACGCGCTGCCGCCCACCGCCTTCGAGATCGGCCTCAAGGGCTGGGTTCCCACGGTCGAACTCACCGTCCACGTCCGCCACCGCCCGGCCCCGGGCCCGTTGCGTGTCTCCGTCACCACCCGCAACCTGGCCGGCGGCTTCCTGGAGGAGGACGCCGAGGTCTGGGACAGCGCCGACCGACTGGTCGCCCAGTCACGGCAGTTGGCCCGGGTCCGCCTCGGCTGACGTATCCGCCGCGACCCCGTACTGTCACGGACGTGTACCAGCGAGTAAACCGCGACCTTCCGGAAAGGCGCAGGTCAGCGCGGTGACTTGAGCCGCCCTTTACCCGAATCACAGGCCGGGGACAGTGCGGGCCCAAGTGCGCCCTAAGCGCCGTTGGTTGAGTGCCACTCCTCAGGACTCCCTCATCCTTTATGGAGCTGTCTCTCATGAAGCGTGTACGTCTCGTCCCCGCGGTCGCCCTGCTCGCCGTGTCTCCGCTGCTGCTGACCGCGTGCGGCTCGGGCGACTCGTCGTCCTCCGGCAGCGGCAACTCCGGTCAAACGCAGTCCTGTCAGGCGCCGTCGGGCATGCCGACGGGCAACGCCTCCGGGAGGCCGAGCGGTGCTCCCTCCGGTGCGCCCACGGGCAACTCCACCGTCAAGCCGACCGGCACCCCCACCGGCATGCCGAGCGGCGGTCCGGGCGGCGGCGGCCAGGGCGGCCCCGGCGGCGGTCAGGGCGGCGGCGGTTGCGGCGGCGGTCAGGGCGGTCCCGGTGCGGGCGGTGCGGCGCCCAGCGGGGCTCCGACCCAGCAGGCCACGAAGAGCTGACACCGGGCCGGCACGACAGGGGCGGTGCGTCCGACGACCGGACGCACCGCCCCTTCGCGTTGCCCGGCCCTAGTCCAGCCAGTGCTGCCGGCCGAGGCTGATCAGCCGCATCTGGCGGGCGGCGACCTGGGTGACGCGCTGCCGCTCCGACTCCGAGGGCTCCGGCGACTCCAGGGTCTCCAGGAACAGGGACGCGGTGATGAGCATCTGGTCCACGTAGAGGTGGGCGAGCATCAGCAGGTCGTCGTCGTTCCACCCGGCGGCCTCGGGGTCCTTGGCCAGCTCGGTCTTGACCTCCTCGGCGAACCGGGCCAGTTGGTCCCGGATCGCCTCGCGCACCGGCTGCACCCCGCCGTGCCGCTCCCGGGCGATGAACCGCACGTGCGCCGGGTGCGCGGCCACATGGTCGGCGATCAGCCGCACGGCACGGGTGATGCGCTCCGGGCCGGGCGTGGAGACGGTCGTGCGGACCATGGGGTGCAGGCTGCCGAGCGCCTCGTCGACGAGGGCGACGCCCAGGTCGGCGGTGGAACGGAAGTGCCGGTAGAAGGCGGTCGGGGCGACGCCGACGGCCCGGGTGACCTCGCGCAGTCCCAGGCTGCTCAGGCTCTGCTCCTCCAGCAGCCCCAGTGCCGCGTCCAGGAAGGCCTGGCGGGTCTTCTGCTTCTGGGCCTGTCGGATGCCGAGGGTGTGACTCATGTCATCCAGTTAACAACTGTTCTCCGGAATTGAAAAGCCGCCGGAGTTGCTAGACTCAAAGTCAGTGAACAACTGTTACTACAACCGTTCACCCAAACTTAACGGAGGGGGGATCGAATCCCATGCTGTTCCTCGTCGCCGCACTCATGCTGTTCGGCGTGGTGCTGGGCACCGTGGCCCACGCGCCGCTCGACGTCACCGCAGGACTCGCCGCCGTGATCGCCGTCTGGCTGGCCGTCTTCGCACTCCGCGAGCGCATCGCCCGCCGGCGCCGCACCTCGGCCAACTGACCGTCCACCACGACTTCCAGGAGCTGAGCCATGCTGCACCTCACCGCCCCGGCCGACACCCGCCCCGAATCCCGCCCCCGCGACGCCGACGGCATGGCCGTGGCGTCCTTCATCCTCGGCCTCCTCGGCCTCCTCGTCCTGAACCTGTTCCTGGGCCCGATCGCCATCGTCCTGGCCCTGGTGTCCCTGTGGCGCGGCACGAGCCGCAAGGGCCGCGCCTACCTGGGCCTGGCCCTGGGCATCGCGGACCTGGCGATCCTCGGCATCGCGATGGACATCTCGAACACGGTGTCCTGGAGCTTGTGAACGGGCCCCTGTAAGCCCCGTTCAGGGAAGCGCCCCCTCAGGGGCGCGGGGAACTGCGCGACCAGCCCCGCACGGCCCGCAGTGACCCACCGGCCCGAGCCGACCAAGGCGCCCCTCGGTCCTACGGCGGAGCCCCCCGTAGAATCGACGTCATCATGGCCTACCTCGACCACGCCGCCACGACCCCCATGCTCCCGGAGGCGGTAGAAACCCTCACCGCCACCCTCGGCGTCACCGGCAACGCGTCCTCCCTGCACGCCTCCGGCCGCAAGGCCCGCCGCACGGTCGAGGAATCCAGGGAAACCCTCGCGGAGGCACTCGGCGCCCGCCCCAGCGAGGTCGTCTTCACCTCCGGCGGCACCGAGGCCGACAACCTCGCGGTCAAGGGCCTGTACTGGTCCCGCCGCGACGCCGACCCCGCCCGTACCCGCGTCCTGTCCAGCCCCGTCGAACACCACGCGGTCCTCGACGCGGTCCACTGGCTCGGCGAACACGAGGGCGCGACGGTGGAGTACCTCCCCGTCGACAGCTACGGCCGGGTGCACCCCGAGGCGCTGCGCGAGGCGATCGCCCGCAACCCCGACGACGTGGCCCTCGCCACCGTCATGTGGGCGAACAACGAGATCGGCACGGTCCTGCCGGTCCGCGAACTCGCCGACGTGGCAGGCGAGTTCGGCATCCCCCTGCACGCCGACGCGGTCCAGGCCGTCGGCCAGACCCCGGTGGACTTCGCCGCCTCCGGCCTCGCCGCGATGACCGTCTCCGGCCACAAGGTCGGCGGCCCCTACGGCATCGGAGCCCTGCTCCTCGGCCGTGAGTACACCCCCGTACCGGTCCTGCACGGCGGCGGCCAGGAGCGGCACGTCCGTTCCGGCACCCTCGACGTCCCGGCGATCGCCTCCTTCGCGGTCGCGACGAACCTCGCCGTCGAGCGCCGCGAGTGGTTCGCCCGCGAGATCGGCACCCTGCGCGACCAGTTGATCGACGC
Organism: Streptomyces sp. NPDC058683; assembly: GCF_042716195.1. Classification (NCBI taxonomy): domain Bacteria; kingdom Bacillati; phylum Actinomycetota; class Actinomycetes; order Kitasatosporales; family Streptomycetaceae; genus Streptomyces; species Streptomyces sp. NPDC058683. The sequence continues at coordinate 36,796 of NZ_JBHXSK010000051.1, read as the reverse complement.
CGTGCGTACGGCCGTACCGGACGCGATCCTCGGCGGCGACCCGGTCGACCGCCTCCCGGCCAACGCGCACTTCACCTTCCCCGGCTGCGAGGGCGACTCGCTGCTCCTGCTGCTCGACGCCCAGGGCATCGAGTGCTCGACGGGCTCCGCCTGCACGGCCGGGGTGGCCCAGCCGAGCCATGTCCTGCTGGCCACCGGGACCGATCCGGACCTGGCCCGCGGCACCCTCCGTTTCTCGCTCGGCCACACCTCCACCCAGGCCGACGTGGAGGCGGTCGCGAAGGTGATCGGCCCGGCGGTGGAGCGGGCCCGGGCCGCCGGACTGAGCTGATCCCGGCCACCCCGACGGTGCTGCCGCGACACGCGGAATAGGACCCAAGTCGCTTCCAAAGAAGGCGAGTTGAGAGGTTTCTCATCAGCGTGCGCACAGCGCGGGGCGAGGGCACACCTCAGGTGGCTCTCTAGCTTCTGCTGACATGACAGACAACCTCTCTGCCTCAGCGCAGAACCCCGCACCCGATCCCTCCGACTCCGTCTCCGCCCAGCCGGGCCGGCACCGCATGGACCACACCATGAAACGGCGGCGCGTACTGATCGGCGGCGCCACCGTCGCCGCGGCCGGCGGACTGCTGGCCGCGGGCCTCGCCTCCGCCGACACCACCACCGCCCCGGAGGCCGACGCAGGCGCCGCCACCACCGTCACCAGCGACGCCTCCTCCGGCGTCTGCTCCCTCAACGCCGAGGTCACCGAGGGCCCCTACTCGCTCGAAGGTGCGCTCGTGCGAGAGGACGTCCGCGAGGACAAGGAAGGTGTCGAGGTCCAGTACACCTTCACCGTCGTCGACGAGGCCGACGACTGTGCTCCGCTGGCGAACGCGCTGGTCGAGATCTGGCACTGCGACGCGCTCGGCGAGTACTCCGGTTTCGTCGGCAAGAACGGCCACACCGAGGACGACGACGGCACCTTCCTGCGCGGCGGCGGGCTGACCGACTCCAACGGCGAGGTGAGCCTCGTCTCGATCTGGCCGGGCCACTACGTCTCCCGGGCCGTGCACGTCCACATGCGGGTGCACACCGACGTGACGCTGACCGACGACTCGTACACGGGCGGCTCGATCATCCACACCGGCCAGCTCTTCTTCGACGCGGACCTCAACGCCCAGGTCCAGGCGCTCTCGCCGTACTCCGACAACACCACCACGGAGACCCTCCTCGACGACGACTCCATCTACGACGACGGCGGCGCCTCCTCCGGGCTGCTGACCCTGACCGCGCTGGGTGACAGCGTCTCCGACGGGTACCAGGCGACACTCACCGTGGGTGTCAGCACCTCCTGAGACAGCGGGGCCCGGCGCCCCTGACACCGCCACCGGCCCGGTGACCGACTCAGTCGTGGTCACCGGGCCGGTGTTTCGTGCGTCGGGCCCGAGTGCGGCGGCGGTCCCCGCGCCCTGCGGGCGGAACACGGCAAAAGGCTGCCGCCGGCGCTTCCACCGCCGGCGGCAGCCTTCCCGAGAGGCCAGGTTCAGGCTAGCTCTCGGTGACCATGAGGGAGGCCATCATCCCCTCGTCCTCGTGCTGCAGGAGATGGCAGTGGAGCATGTACATGTACGTGTCGTCGCTGAAGTCGGTGAACTCCATGGCGATCTCGATGGATCCACCGCCGACCACCTCGTAGGTGTCGTACCAGCCGAGTTCGACACCGGTCGGATCCTCGCCGTTGATGGAGATCAGCTGATACGGCACGTCGTGCAGATGGAACGAGTGTTCCAGCTGCGTGCCGTTCTTGATCGTCCAGATCTCCTTGGACCCCAGGGTCGTGGAGATCATGGCCATCGAGCTCATGCTCGTGCCGGCCGAGCCGTTGATGGTCATGGTCGTACCGGACTGGCCGAGGGTGATGGTCCGCGCGGTGAAGTCGCTGGTGTCGTACCGGTCGATGGTCCGCAGCGAGGTGGGCAGGTCGTCCGGGGTGTCGGTGCCGCCCGCGGAGACGGTCAGGAAGTCGTACGTGCCGCTGCCGCCGCGCACCCAGCCGGTGGTGACGACCGCCTGGAGGGTGACGTCGTCCGAGAGGTCCATGACCATCTCGGCGCGGGCGCCGGCCACCAGCCGGATCTCGGTCACGTCCGTCGCCGCGGACAGATAGCCCTGGTCGGTGGCGATCTGCGACATCGTGCCGCCGTCGCTGCGCTGGATGGTGATGATGTCCGACGGCGAGGCGTTGAGCAGCCGGAACCGGGTCCGGGTCTTGGTCGCGGAGAAGGTGAGCGTGGTGTCGTCGACGTTGGTGCCGTTGACCAGCAGCGGGTAGGTCAGGTCGCCGCCGAGGTACCCGGTGAGGTCGTACTTGATGTCGCCGTCGGCATCCACGGCCAGGCACTGGAAGATCAGCGGGATGTCGTCGGTGCCGTAGGTGCTGGGCAGCGCGGCGCTGGTGGTGTTGTCGCTGTCGTCGACGATGATCATGCCGGCCAGGCCGTGCACCGCCTGCTTGGCCGTGGTGCCCAGGGCGTGCGGGTGGTACCAGAGCGTCATGGGCTCGTCGAGCACCTCGAAGGTCGGCGACCAGGTCTCCCCGTCGGCGAAGGAGACCTGGGGACCGCCGTCCATCTTGGCCGGGACGTGCGCGCCGTGGAAGTGGACCGTGGTGTCCTCGCCCAGGCTGTTGGTGATGTTGAGGAGGACCGTGTTGCCCTTGGTCCACTTCATGGTCGGGCCGAGGAACGACTGGTTGTAGCCGGCGGTGGTGCTGGTGACACCGCTGATCACCTCGGCGCTGCCGGTCTGCGCCTCGAGCGTGAAGGTGGTGGTGCTGTCGGAGGTGGTGCCCTCCAGGAGGTCCGGGACGGAGAGGGTGGCGGTGTTGGTCGCGGCGCCCGCCTTGTTGCCGTTCGCGTCGGCCAGCAGGGCGAAGGTCGCGCCGCCCGCGGCGACGGCGCCCAGGCCGACGCCGGCCATGCCGCCGAGGAACTTCCGCCGGTGAACGCCCTTGCCGCGCTTGGCCGTCGCCTCCTTGGAGTGCTCGGCCCCGGTGACGCGCTCGGCCTTGGAGTGCTCCGCGCCCTTGGCGCGCCGGCGCCTGCCGCGGGTGTCCTGCTCTTCGCTGCCGCCCGTCTCGAAGGAGGGCTCTGAGGTGTGGGTCATGGCGGGGATGTTTGACCTGAGGACTGTGCGGAATCTGAGGCGAAGTTAGGAAGAGGGCGGGGGGACTGTGAGGCTGCCGTGGATGCTGGTGATGCTTAACTCCCTTGAGAAGAGCCGGAGTTGACCAGGCGCAGCTGGCGCCCGGGGCGAGGGACGCAACGGACACAGGCAGCGCGCAGAGCGAGCACAGGATAACGATTCAGTCACGTGCGGAACCTGGGGTCAGGCCTGTCCGGCCCGCCGCACAAGACCCATGTAGCGGTCCCAGTCCCAGTGCTTGCCCGGGTCGGTGTGGTCCGTCCCCGGCACCTCCACATGACCGATCACATGCTCCCGGTCCATGGGCATGCCGTACCGCCGGCATATCGCGGCCGTCAGCCGCGCCGACGCCGCGTACATCGCGTCGGTGAAGTCCTCCGGGCGGTCCACGAAACCCTCGTGCTCGATGCCGACACTGCGCTCGTTGTACGACCGGTTGCCCGCGTGGAAGGCCACGTCCAGCTCGCGGATCAGCTGGGTGATCCGCCCGTCCTTGCGCACGATGTAGTGCGCCGCCGCCGCGTGCGCCGGGTCCTGGAAGACCTTCACCGCGCTCGCGTAGCCGCCCTGGGTGACATGGATGACCACCCGGTCGATCGAGTAGTCGTCCGGCCGGTCCGCCGTGCGGTAGTTGCCCGGGGACGCCGCCACCCAGCGCGCGCCCCCGAAGTCCACCGCACCCGCCACCCGGGCCCTGCGCACCCCCGGCAGCCGCCAGTACAGCCGCGCCAGCTCGTCCCTGGTCAGCACGGCCGTGCCCACGGCCGCCGCCGCTCCGCCGATCAGCAGCGCCCGCCGCCCGATCCGCCGGTCCCGATCACCACTCGTCGCCCCCATGTGATCCTCAACGGATACTCGCGGGCCCCGGTTCCCGCCTCCCTTTACTCTGGAGGGGCTATGACTGACACCCCGCAGCGCACCCGCCCCCTCCGCGTCCTCGCCGCCATGTCGGGCGGCGTGGACTCCGCCGTCGCCGCCGCCCGTGCGGCAGCGGCGGGCCACGACGTCACCGGCGTCCACCTCGCACTCTCCGCGAACCCACAATCCTTCCGTACCGGCGCGCGGGGCTGTTGCACCATCGAGGACTCCCGCGACGCCCGCCGTGCCGCCGACGTCATCGGCATCCCGTTCTACGTCTGGGACCTCGCCGACCGCTTCCGCGAGGACGTCGTCGAGGACTTCGTCGCCGAGTACGAGGCGGGGCGCACCCCCAACCCGTGCCTGCGCTGCAACGAGAAGATCAAGTTCGCGGCCCTGCTGGACAAGGCGCTCGCGCTGGGCTTCGACGCGGTCTGCACCGGCCACTACGCGAAGATCGTGACGCTCCCCGACGGCTCCCGCGAGCTGCACCGCGCCTCCGACATGGCCAAGGACCAGTCCTACGTCCTCGGCGTCCTGGACGAGCGCCAGCTCGCGCACGCGCTCTTCCCGCTCGGCGACACCCTGACGACCAAGGACGAGATCCGCGCCGAGGCCGAGCGCCGGGGCCTCGCGGTCGCGAAGAAGCCCGACTCGCACGACATCTGCTTCATCGCCGACGGCGACACCCAGGGCTTCCTGGCCCGGCGGCTCGGCACGGCCGAGGGCGACATCATCGACGAGTCCGGCGCCAAGGTCGGCACCCACGAGGGCGCGTTCGGCTTCACCATCGGCCAGCGCAAGGGGCTGCGGATCGGCACCCCGGCGGCCGACGGCAAGCCGCGCTACGTCCTCGACATCTCGCCGGTCGACAACACGGTGACGGTCGGCCCGGCCGCCGCCCTGGACGTCAGCGCACTGACGGCGATCAGGCCCCGCTGGTGCGGCACCGCCCCCACCGGCCCGGCCCGCTACACCGCCCAGCTCCGCGCGCACGGCGGCGAGACCGAGGTCAGCGCCGAACCGGTCGACGGCGAGCTGCGCGTCACGTTCACCGAGCCGGTCCGGGGCGTCGCCCCCGGCCAGGCGATCGTCCTGTACGACGACACGCGCGTCGTCGGCTCGGCGACCATCGCGTCGACCGTCCGGGCGGCGGACACGGCAGGCGTCAGCCGGTGACCTCGACGTCGTAGAAGCAGAGGTGGTCCTTGATCGCGGCGACGTCGGACTTGGGGTCGGGGTAGGCCCACACCAGGTCCGGCGCGTCCGGCAGGGACCAGTAGGAGGCGGTGCCCTTGAAGGGGCAGACGGTGTGCGTCTCGGAGGGCGTGAGGAGATCCAGCCGGACGTCCTCGGCGGGGATGTAGTAGCGCACGGGACTCCCGGTCTCGCGCAGAACCAGGGGCCGATCGCTCTCGGCCAGGATGAGATCGCCGTGCACCACGCGCACGCGCTCGTCGCTCTTCTCGATGGTGATCGTGTGTCCAGAAGCCATACAGGGATGACAGCGGCGGGGGCCGGGTTGTTCCCGCCTACCCTGACCTCATGCGAATCTGTGTCTTCCTCTCCGCCGCCGACCTGGACGACCGCTACACCCGGCCGGCCCGGCACTTCGGGGAGCTGATCGGCAAAGGCGGCCACACCCTCGTCTGGGGCGGCTCCGACACCGGCCTCATGAAGGTCGTCGCGGACGGCGTCCACGAGGCCGGCGGCCGGCTGCTGGGCGTCTCGGTCGAGTTCCTCGCGAACAAGGTCCGCCCCGGCGCCGACGAGATGGTGATCGCGTCCGACCTCGCCGAGCGCAAGCGGCTCCTCCTGGAGAAGGCGGACGCCGTGGTGATCATGGTCGGCGGCACCGGCACCCTGGACGAGGCCACCGAGATCCTGGAGCTGAAGAAGCACGGCCGCACCGACAAGCCGGTCGTCCTGCTGAACACCGCCGGTTTCTACGACGGCCTCCAGCAGCAGTTCCGCCGCATGGAGGAGGAGGGCTTCCTGCCCCGCCCCCTGGCGGAGCTGATGTTCTTCGCCGAGGAACCGGCCGAGGCACTCGCCCACCTGGAGGCGGCCCGGAACGCCGGCTGATGCGAGCATGGCCCTCATGGCAACTCATGTGATCACCGGTGCCGGTTCCGGCATCGGCGCCGCCGTGGCCCGCCGACTGCACGCGCGCGGGGACGACCTCGTCCTGCACGCGCGCGACGCGGGCCGCGCGAAGGAACTGGCCGCCGGGCTCCCCGGCGCCCGCACCCTGGTGGGCGACCTGGCGGACCCGGACAAGCTCTCCTGGGCGTTCTCGCACCAGACGCTCCCGGACCGGGTCGACTCGCTGCTCCACATCGCGGGCGTGGTCGACCTGGGCGAGATCGGCGAGCTGACCCCGAAGTCCTGGCGCCACCAGCTGAACGTCAACCTGGTCGCCCCGGCCGAACTGACCCGCCACTTCCTGCCCCAACTGCGCGCCGCCCGCGGCCACGTGCTCTTCGTGAACTCGGGCGCCGGCCTCAACGCCCACGCGGGCTGGTCGGCGTACGCGGCCTCCAAGCACGGCCTGAAGGCCCTCGCCGACTCCCTCCGCCACGAGGAACACGGCAACGGCGTCCGGGTCACCTCGGTCTACCCCGGCCGCACGGCGAGCCCGATGCAGGCCAAGGTCCACCAGCAGGAGGGCAAGGAGTACGACCCGGCGAAGTGGATCGACCCGGAGTCGGTGGCGACCACGATCCTGACGGCCCTGGACCTCCCGAGGGACGCGGAGATCAACGACCTGACGGTCCGACCCGGCGCATAATTCAGCGCCCTGTGGCTGAGCGCCCCGTAAGGGGCGCGGGGCCGTGTTCATATGCGGCTTCCGCCGCGTGGGCGCGACCAGCCCCCACACCCCGCACGTGACCAACCACCGTCGCCCCTCGTCGGCCACCAACCCTAGGCTTCCCACGTGAACGCAACCCCCTCCTTCGGCCCCGCCACCGGCGTCGGTTCTCTCCCCGGCACCGATGCCCGAGAGGCCGCCAAGGCCGCGACCGGCAGCTTCGAGGACTTCCCCTTCCTCCCCGAGCTGCCCGCCCGCGGCCCCGGCGCCGACATGATCGGCCGTACCGCCGGCCTGCTCGTCGAGCTCTACGCGCGCGTGGAGCCCAGCGGCTGGCGGCTCGGCGACCGGCCGGGCCAGGACACCCGGCGGGCCGTCTCCTGGCTGGGGGAGGACCTGGACGCGCTGGAGGAGTTCACCCAGGACTACGAGGGCCCGCTCAAGGTGCAGGCGGTCGGCCCCTGGACCCTCGCCGCCGCCCTGGAGCTGCGCAACGGCGAGTCCGTTCTCTCCGACCCCGGTGCCTGCCGCGACCTGGCCGCCTCCCTCGGCGAAGGCCTGCGCCTGCACCTCGCCGAGGTCGGGCGCCGGATCCCCGGCGCCCGGCTCGTCCTGCAACTCGACGAGCCCTCCCTCACCGCCGTGCTGCGCGGTCGGGTGCGGACCGCCAGCGGCTACCGCACCCACCGGGCCGTGGACCGCCAGGTCGTGGAGTCGACGCTGCGGGACGTCATCGGCATCCACACCGGCGGCCCGGTGGCCGTCCACTCCTGCGCCCCCGAGGTGCCCTTCGCCCTGCTGCGCCGCGCCGGGGCCGCCGCCGTCTCCTTCGACTTCTCGCTCCTCACCGAACGTGACGAGGACGCGATCGGCGAGGCCGTGGAGGGCGGTACCCAGCTGTTCGTCGGTGTCGTGCCGGGCACGGACACGGCATTGTCAGACCCTGCCGGTAGCGTCATGGGTGTCAGGACGCTGTGGCGCAGGCTGGGGCTGCAACCAGGGCTTCTCGCGGAGGCCGTGACGGTCACCCCGTCGTGCGGGCTCGCGGGTGCTTCCCCCGCATATGCCCGGCAGGCGCTCGCCCACTGCGTCCGGGCGGCGAGATCACTCGCGGACAACCCAGAGTAACGGGAGGAACACGGTGGCCGGCGACAAGCAGCAGGCGGAGACGGCGGTGCCCGCAGAGGCACGGGAACAGCACGCGCGGATCGCCGAGCAGATCGAGGAGCACCGCTTCCGGTACTACGTGAAGGACGCTCCGGTCATCAGCGACGCGGAGTTCGACAAGCTCCTGAAGTCCCTGGAGGCGCTGGAGGACCAGTACCCCGAGCTGCGCACCCCGGACTCGCCGACCCAGAAGGTCGCGGGTGCGTACGAGACGGAGTTCACGGCGGTCGAGCACCGCGAGCGGATGCTGTCGCTGGACAACACGTTCAACGACGAGGACCTCGCCGCCTGGGCCGAGCGGATCCACAAGGAACTGGGCGACCAGGAGTACCACTTCCTGTGCGAACTGAAGGTCGACGGCCTCGCCGTCAACCTCACCTACGAGCACGGCCGCCTCACCCGCGCGGCGACCCGCGGCGACGGCCGCACCGGCGAGGACATCACCCCCAACGTCCGTACGATCGCCGAGATCCCGGACCGGCTGCACGGCGACACGGTGCCGGACCTGGTCGAGATCCGCGGCGAGGTCTACTTCCCGATGGAGAAGTTCGCCGAGCTCAACGAACGGCTGGTCGCGGCCGGTGACAAGCCGTTCGCCAACCCGCGCAACGCGGCGGCCGGTTCGCTGCGCCAGAAGGACCCGCGGGTCACCGCCTCCCGCCCGCTGCACATGGTCGTCCACGGCATCGGCGCCCTGGCGGGCTTCGAGGGCATGACCCGGCTCTCCCAGGCCTACGACCTGCTCAAGACCTGGGGCCTGCCCACCTCGCCGCACAACCGGGTGGTCGACGACCTCGACGGCGTACGGGAGTTCATCGCCTACTACGGCGAGAATCGGCACTCCGTGGAGCACGAGATCGACGGGGTCGTCGTCAAGCTCGACGAGATCCGCCTCCAGGGCCGGCTCGGCTCGACCGCGCGGGCGCCGCGCTGGGCGATCGCCTACAAGTACGCGCCGGAAGAGGTCAACACCAAGCTCATCGACATCAAGGTCGGCGTCGGCCGTACCGGGCGGGTCACGCCGTACGCGCAGGTCGAGCCGGTCACGGTGGCGGGCAGCGAGGTGGAGTTCGCGACCCTGCACAACCAGGAGGTCGTCAAGGCCAAGGGCGTGCTGATCGGCGACACGGTGGTGCTGCGCAAGGCCGGTGACGTGATCCCGGAGATCCTCGGCCCGGTCGTCGACCTGCGGGACGGCAGCGAGCGGGAGTTCGTGATGCCGGCCGAGTGCCCCGAGTGCGGGACACCGCTGCGGCCCATGAAGGAGGGCGACATCGACCTCCGCTGCCCCAACGCCCGCACCTGCCCGGCCCAGTTGAGAGAGCGGGTCTCCTATCTCGCGGGCCGCGAGTGCCTGGACATCGAGCACTTCGGCGGGGTCGCGGCGGCGGCGCTCACCCGGCCGCTGGAGCCCGCCGAACCGCCGCTGGTCGACGAGGGCGACCTGTTCGACCTCACCATCGAGAAGCTGCTGCCCATCAAGGCGTACGTCCTGGACCCGGACAGCGGGCTGCCCAAGCACGACCCCAAGACGGGCGAGGAGAAGGTCGTCACGGTCTTCGCCAACCAGAAGGGCGAACCCAAGAAGAACACCCTCGCCCTGCTCCAGAAGATCGAGGAGGCGAAGACCCGCCCGCTCGCCCGCTTCCTCAACGGCCTGTCCATCCGGCACGTCGGCCCGGTCGCCGCGCAGGCCCTGGCCCGTGAGTTCCGCTCCATCGACCGCATCGAGCAGGCCACCGAGGAGGAGCTGTCGAACATCGACGGCGTCGGTGGCATCATCGCGACGGCGCTCAAGGAGTGGTTCGCCGAGGAGTGGCACCGCGAGATCATCCGAAAGTGGAAGACCGCTGGAGTCCCGCTGGAGGACGAGTCCACCGGCGAGGACGAGGGACCGCGTCCGCTGGAAGGCCTCACCGTCGTCGTGACCGGAACCCTGGAGCACTTCACCCGGGACGGCGCCAAGGACGCCCTGCAGAGCCGCGGAGCCAAGGTGACCGGCTCGGTATCGAAGAAGACGTCGTTCGTGGTCGTGGGTGACAACCCCGGATCGAAGTACGACAAGGCGATGCAGGTGAAGGTTCCGGTTCTGAACGAGGACGGATTTGTCGTCCTTTTGGAGCAGGGACCGGACGCGGCGGCCGAAGTCGCCCTTCCGACCGAGGAGTAGCGGTTGAAGGCCACCCGTTCGGCGCATACCAGATGCATACGGGTGGCCGGTGCGCAATCGGGCAACCGTCGACGACCGCTGCCCGTGAAAGCCTTCTGCGGCCTACTGTTGAGATGTGCACCTGCCGTGCCCAACTGCGGTTGGCGCATTCCCGTGCTCCTGCAGGGCACGGACCGCATGGCGTGGGCACCGCCGGCTGTGAGAGGGACGGGAATGGAACCGACCGAGAGCGCCGCCCCGGAAGCGCGGCTGCCGCTGCGCCGCCGGGCGAGCGCGTGGCGGGGGGCTCGGTGGACGGTACGGGGCGACCGGCGCGTGGGCATACCGGGGGCGAGCGTCGCACTGGACGCGCGTGACCCGCTGCCGCTGGCCGCCGTCGAGCCGCTGCCCGACCTGCCCGGCCACGAGCACGAGCACGACCGGCACCTGTCCTGGCCCGCGCTGCCCGCCGGAGTCGTCGCGGCCGCCGCGTTCGCCCTCGGCGCCGGCTTCTACCGTGCCTTCACCGACAACCACGCGCTCTTCCCGTCCGGCACGGTCGGCTGGTCGCTGGCCGTGCTGACCGGCATCATCGTCGGCCACCTGGTGCTGCTCGGCCGCGCCCGCTGGTGGGGCGGCACCGGCTCCGGCGCCGCCCTCACCCTCGCCGTACTCCTGCTGTACGGCTGGGTGCCCGCCGGCATGGTCAGCCTCACCGTCGTCGTCCTGGTCGGCATAGCCAGGCGCCACCGCTGGCGGCAGGGCGTCCTGCACGGCGCGGTGGACATCCTCGGCATCGGCGCCGGCGCGCTGGTACTCGGCGTCTTCGGCCGGGTACCGACCGTCGAGTCGCCCTGGAACCCCGACACTTGGAGCGTCGCCACCGCCCCCGAGGTCGTCCTCGTCGCGGTGGCCTACCTCGCGGTCACCCGCGCCCTGCTCTGGTACCTGCACGCACCGCGCGGCGGCGGAGTGCCCACCGTCGCCCGCACCGCCCTGATGCGACAGGGCCTGGTCGCCGTCGCGCTGCTCGGCATCGCCCCGCTGATCTGCGTGGTCGCCGTCGCCCAGCCGCTGCTGCTCCCGCTGTTCTCCATCCCGCTGGTCGCCCTCGACTCCACCCTGTGGATAGCCCGGGCCCGTGCGGAGGAGCAGCTGCGCGACCCGCTGACCGGACTGCCCAACCGGCAGTGGCTGCTTGAGCGGATCTGGACGGCCCTCGACGACGCCGAACGCATCGGCGCCCGCGCCGCCCTCATGCTGATCGACCTCGACCGATTCCGTTCGGTCAATGACACGCTCGGTCATCTCGCCGGTGACCGGCTGCTGTTGCAGATAGCCGACCGGCTGCGGGCCGCGCTGCCGCGCGGTGCGGAGGCGGCCCGGCTCGGCGGCGACGAGTTCGCGGTGTTACTGCCGGTCGCCGACTCCACGACGTCCGCGACCCGGATCGCCCGGGGCCTGGTCACGGCCCTCTCCTCCCCGCTCGACCTCGACGGCCTCACCCTCGTCCTGGAGGCCAGCGCGGGCGTCGCCGTCTTCCCCGACCACGCGCTGGACGCGGAGGGGCTGCTGCGACGGGCGGACGTGGCGATGTACCAGGCGAAGCGGGACCGTACGGGCGTCGAGGTGTACGAGTCCAAGCGGGACTCCAACACCCCGGACCGGCTGGGGCTGCTGGGCGATCTGCGCCGCGCCCTGGACGCGCACGAGGTGCAGTTGCACTACCAGCCGAAGGTGCGCTTCGACGGGCAGGTGGCCGGTCTTGAGGCGCTGGTGCGGTGGGTGCACCCCGAGCGCGGCAAGGTACCGCCGGACGAGTTCATAGCGATCGCCGAGTCGTCCGGCCTGATGCCCCATCTGACGGAGTACGTCCTGGAGACCGCGCTCGCCCAGGTCGCCCGGTGGCGGGCACAGGGGCTGCGGGTACCGGTGGCGGTGAACGTCTCGCCGCGCGACGTCCATACCCCGGGCTTCGCGGGCTCGGTGGCGGCGCGGCTGGCCCGGCACGGGGTCCCGGCGGGGGCGCTCCAGCTGGAGATAACCGAGCATGTGCTGCTCGAGGACCCGCAGCGGGCCGCCGCCACCCTCGCGGGTCTGACCGGGCACGGCGTGAAGATGTCGCTGGACGACTTCGGCACGGGCTATTCGTCGCTGGTGCATCTACGGCGGCTGCCGGTGAGCGAGCTGAAGATCGACCGGTCCTTCGTGGCCCGGCTGGCCGTGGACAACGAGGACGCGGAGATCGTGCGCTGCACGGTCGACCTCGCGCATTCGCTGGGGCTGCTGGTCGTCGCGGAGGGCGTGGAGGACGACGAGACCTGGGAGCGGCTGCGGGATCTCGGGTGTGACGCCGTGCAGGGGTGGCTGGTCGCCGCGGCGATGCCGCCGGAGGAGGCGACGGCGTGGCTGTTGGCGCGGGGGTCGCGGGGGTGGCAGCGGCCGCGGGCTGCGTTGCCGGCCGCCGAGTAGATCTCCGCCCGCCCGTTCACCGTTCGTGAGGAGGCCGGCGTCTGCCGTGGGGGTGCGGCACCGTGGGCGGGTGCGGGGCGACTGTGGTTGCTCGCGCCCACGCGGCGGAGCCGCACATCGGACACAGCCCCGCGCCCCTTTGGGGCGCTGAAGGCGCGGGCGCCGAAAACCGTCGGGGCGCTGATCACGCCCTTGCCCTTGAAGTGGCTGTAGAGGCCGGCCGGCTGTACTCGGCCTCGGCGGGCAGGCGCCGTGTCGTCACTGCGTCCCAGCCCTCCGTGCGTCCCAGCCCTCCGTCTCCGCGAGTTCTCGCGGGGCCGTGACGATCAGTCGCTCCCGTTCCGCCCGTTCGCGCTCCCGGCGCGGCTGGATCGACATGCCAGAGTTTCTAGCACTGCTAGCCAATCTGTCGACGCTCTGCTAGCCTCGCTTCTAGTCCTAGCGTTGCTAGAAAAAAACTCAGGGGGCCGTCGTGACCATCACCGCCTACACGCTCGCCGTCGTGCTCGATCTGTTCATCCTCTTCATCGGAGCCCGGTTCCTGCTCCAGCCCAAGGCGTCCGCCGTCGGCTACGGCGTCCCCGCCGACCCGGACGGCGACGCCTCCGCCTACCTCGCGATCAAGGGCCTCAGGGACGGCACCTTCGGCGTCGTCGGCCTGGCCCTGCTCGCCTTCGCCGGTGCCCGTGCCGAGGCCTGGTTCATGCTCTGCGTGGCACTCGTGCCGCTGTTCGACACGCTGATAGTGCTGCGCCACGGCGGGACGAAGGCGGTCGCGTACGGGATCCACTTCGCCACCGCGATCGTTGTGCTGATCAGCGCGGTGCTGCTGTTCCTCGTGTGAACGCTTCGTGTGAACGCCTCGCGTGAACGGCATGTTGATCAACAGGGGGTTCTGAAATGTCGTTGTTCGTACCGAAGTTCGATGAGTCCGTGATCGTGCGGGAGGCCGATGCCGAGGTGGTCGGCGGTGACCCGACCCGGGTCCGGCTGCTCGCCGACAGCAGCGCCACCGGCGGCGCGCTCTCCACCGTGCGCGTCACCCTCGGCGAGGGCGGCGACGGCGCCCGGCCGCACCTGCACCGCAACTCCGCCGAGATGTTCTACCTCCTCGACGGCGCCGCCGAGCTGCTCTCCGGCGACGACGTCGTCACCGCCGAGCGCGGCGATCTGGTCGTCATCCCGCCCGGGGCGCCGCACGCCTTCGCCGCCGTCCCCGGCAGCACCGCGGACATCCTGATCGTCATCACGCCGGGCGTGGAGCGCTTCGAGTACTTCCGCCACCTCCAGCGCCTGCGGCTGGGCGAGGCCACCCTGGAGAGCCTCCTGGAGGCGCAGGAGCTGTACGACAACCACTACCTGGAGAGCGTGGCCTGGGAGCAGCGCCACTGAGCCGGTGAGCCACCGAGGTTTCGGGGCCCGGGGAAACCGTTTCACGGTCACCGGGCCCCGCCCCATAGGATTGGCTCCAAACCACACACACTCACCCCAGAGGAACGCTGCATGCCTGGCATCACGCGCGAGGAGGTCGCCCACCTCGCCCGGCTGGCGCGTCTGGAGCTGAAGCCCGAAGAACTCGACCACTTCGCGGGACAGCTCGACGACATCATCGGCGCGGTCGCCCGCGTCAGCGAGGTCGCCGACCAAGACGTACCGCCGACCTCACACCCGCTGCCGCTGACGAACGTCATGCGCGCGGACGAGGTCCGTCCCTCGCTCACCCCCGCGCAGGCGCTCTCCGGCGCCCCGGCCCAGGAGCAGCAGCGTTTCAAGGTGCCGCAGATCCTGGGGGAGGACTAGACAGCCATGACGGCCAATAAGATCGAATACTGCATCAGGCTCACCGCCGCCGAGACCGCCGCGAAGATCGCCTCCGGCGAGCTCACGGCCGTCGAGGTCACCGAGGCCCACCTCGCCCGGATCGAGGCCGTCGACGAGAAGGTGCACGCCTTCCTGCACGTCGACCGCGAGGGGGCGCTCGCCCAGGCGCGTGCCGTCGACGAGAAGAAGGCCAGGGGCGAGAAGCTCGGGCCGCTCGCCGGCGTCCCGCTCGCGCTCAAGGACATCTTCACCACCGAGGGCGTTCCGACGACCGTCGGTTCGAAGATCCTGGAGGGCTGGATCCCGCCGTACGACGCCACCCTCACCAAGCGGCTGAAGGCCGCCGACGTGGTGATTCTCGGCAAGACCAACATGGACGAGTTCGCCATGGGGTCCTCCACCGAGAACAGCGCCTACGGGCCGACCGGCAACCCCTGGGACCTCACCAAGATCCCCGGCGGTTCCGGCGGCGGCTCCTCCGCCGCCCTCGCCTCCTTCCAGGCGCCGCTCGCCATCGGCACCGACACCGGCGGCTCCATCCGCCAGCCGGCCTCCGTCACCGGCACGGTCGGCGTGAAGCCGACGTACGGGGCGGTCTCGCGGTACGGCATGGTCGCGTTCTCCAGCTCGCTGGACCAGGGCGGCCCGTGCGCCCGTACGGTCCTGGACGCGGCGCTGCTCCACGAGGTCATCGCCGGACACGACCCGCTCGACTCCACCTCGATCGACGCCCCGGTCCCGCCGGTCGTCGAGGCCGCCCGCAACGGCAGCGTCGAGGGCATGCGCGTCGGTGTCGTCAAGCAGTTCCGCGGCGAGGGCTACCAGGCCGGTGTCATCCAGCGCTTCGACGAGTCCGTCGCCCTCCTCAAGGAGCTGGGCGCCGAGATCGTCGAGCTGGACTGCCCGTCCTTCGACCTCGCCCTGTCGGCGTACTACCTCATCGCGCCCTCCGAGTGCTCCTCCAACCTCGCCCGCTTCGACGGCCTGCGCTACGGCCTGCGGACCGGCGACGACGGCACGCACTCCGCCGAGGAGGTCACCTCCCTCACCCGTGAGGCGGGCTTCGGCCCCGAGGTGAAGCGCCGCATCATGCTCGGCACCTACGCGCTGAGCAGCGGCTACTACGACGCGTACTACGGCTCCGCGCAGAAGGTCCGCACGCTCATCACGCGCGACTTCGAGAAGGCCTTCGAACAGGTGGACGTGATCGTGTCGCCCACCACGCCGACCACCGCCTTCGCGATCGGCGAGCGCGCCGACGACCCGATGGCGATGTACCTGGCCGACCTGTGCACCATCCCGACCAACCTGGCGGGCAACGCGGCCATGTCGCTGCCCTGCGGACTCGCCCCGGAGGACAACCTCCCGGTGGGCCTGCAGATCATCGCGCCGGCGCTGAAGGACGACCGCCTTTACAAGGTCGGAGCCGCTGTCGAGGCCGCCTTCGTGGAAAGGTGGGGGCACCCGCTCCTCGAGGAGGCACCGTCGCTGTGAGCAACGCACTGTCCAAGGCCAAGGGCTTCAAGAAGTCGAAGTCCGGTACGTACCTGTCGATGGCCACCACCGTGTTCGGCGCGGTCGGTGTCGCCAAGCAGATCAAGAAGGCCCGCGCCGAGCACGACACGCTGCGGCTGATCGATGCCACCGTGTCCGCCGTCGCGATCGTCACCGGCCTCGCCATCCTCTACCGCGAGCTGAAGCGGCTGGGCGACGACGACGTCCTGCTGGGCTGAGAGGGAAGTTTCACCGTGACCACCACGACCGACCTGGTGTCGTACGAGGACGCGCTGGCGTCGTACGACCCCGTCATGGGCCTTGAGGTCCATGTCGAACTCGGCACCAAGACCAAGATGTTCTGCGGCTGTTCGACCGAGCTGGGCGCCGAGCCCAACTCGCAGACCTGCCCGACCTGCCTCGGCATGCCCGGCGCGCTCCCGGTCGTCAACGCGATCGGCATCGAGTCGGCCATCAAGATCGGTCTCGCGCTGAACTGCGAGATCGCCGAGTGGTGCCGCTTCGCCCGGAAGAACTACTTCTATCCGGACATGCCGAAGAACTTCCAGACCTCCCAGTACGACGAGCCGATCGCCTTCAACGGCTACCTCGACGTGCAGCTGGAGGACGGCGAGACCTTCCGCGTGCAGATCGAGCGCGCCCACATGGAGGAGGACACCGGCAAGTCCACCCACGTGGGCGGTGCGACCGGCCGTATCCACGGCGCCTCGCACTCGCTGCTCGACTACAACCGCGCGGGCATCCCGCTCATCGAGATCGTCACCAAGCCGATCGAGGGCGCCGGCGAGCGTGCTCCCGAGGTCGCGCGGGCGTACGTCCGTGAGCTGCGCGAGGTCATCAAGGCGCTCGGCGTCTCGGAAGCCCGCATGGAGATGGGCCAGATGCGCTGCGACGTGAACCTGTCGCTGCGCCCGCACGGCCGTGAGAAGTTCGGCACCCGCTCCGAGACGAAGAACGTCAACTCGCTGCGGTCCGTGGAGCGTGCGGCCCGCTTCGAGATCATGCGGCACGCGGCCGTGCTGAGCGGCGGCGGCACGATCATCCAGGAGACCCGGCACTTCCACGAGGACACCGGGTCCACGACCTCGGGCCGCGTGAAGGAGGAGGCCGAGGACTACCGGTACTTCCCGGAGCCGGACCTGGTCCCGGTCGCCCCGTCCCGCGCGTGGGTCGAGGAGATCCGCGCCGCGCTCCCGGAGATGCCGCTGGCCCGCCGCAACCGGCTGCTCACCGAGTGGGGCATCTCCGCGGTGGAGATGCAGGCGATCATCAACGCCGCCGCGCTGGACCTGATCGTCGCCACCATCGACGCCGGATCCGACGCGGCCTCCGCCCGCAAGTGGTGGATGGGCGAACTGGCGCGCAGCGCCAACGAGTCGGGCAAGGCGCTGGACGAGCTGGAGATCGCCCCGGAGCAGGTCGCCCGGGTCACCGCGCTGGTCAACTCCGGTGACCTGAACGACAAGCTGGCCCGCCAGGTCATCGAGGGCGTCCTCGCGGGCGAGGGCACCCCGGACGAGGTCGTCGACAAGCGCGGTCTGAAGGTCGTCTCCGACGACTCGGCGCTTGGTACGGCGGTCGACGAGGCCATCGACGGCAACCCGGGCATCGCCGACAAGATCCGCGGCGGCAAGGTGGCCGCGGCCGGTGCCCTGGTCGGCGCGGTCATGAAGGCGACCCGCGGCCAGGCCGACGCGGCCCGCGTCAAGGAGCTGATCCTGGAGCGGCTGGGCGTCAGCGAGGGCTGAGCCCACGGACGGCGGTACGGCCCCGGAGGCGATGCCTCCGGGGCCGTACGGCTACCTGCGACGCGGGCCGTACGCCTACCTGCGACGCGGGCCGTACGCCTACCTGCGACGCGGGCCGTACGCCTACCTGCGACGCGGGCCGTACGCCTACCTGCGGCGCGCGACCACGCGGACGAATCCCAGGGCGCGGCCCTCGTCGGCGCGGAGCATCTCGGCGACCTGGCGGGCCATCGTGCGATGGAACTCCTCCGGGCTCTCCTCGGCGACCACCTCGCACCACAGCAGCCAGTCCCGCCAGCCGTCCGGCTGCCAGTCGGCGGCCTCGACCTCGACCGCCCCGCTGCGGGTCCAGTGCCGGCGCCACCAGTCGGCCGAGTGGAAGCACCAGTAGTCGGGCTCCCACCAGGGCCTGAGGTGCTCCGGCGGCTCGGCACCCGCGGGTTCCTCCCGCAGCGCCGGTACGACCACACCGATCCGGCCACCGGGCCGCAACAGGCGGGCGAGGGTGGGGAGATAGAGGTCGTCGGTGCCGAAGTACTGGTAGGCGTCGATGCTCACGATCGCGTCGAAGCCGCCCTCGGCGAACGGCAGGTCATGCGCCTCGGCGTGCACGGGCTGCACCCGGTCGGCGAACCCGGCCTCCGCGATGCGCCGGGCGTTGTCGTCGGCCTTGATCCAGAGGTCGGCGGCGGTGACCTGGGCATGGAACTCCCGGGCCAGGAAGACCGACGTCATCGCCCGGCCGCAGCCGAGGTCGAGCACGCGTGCGCAGGGGCGCAGGGTGTCCAGGCCCAGGGCGGGGGCCAGCCATTCCAGCAGCCACAGGGCGTGCGGGCCCATCTGGTTGTCGACCACCCAGCGGGGGTCGTAGGCGTTGCTGAGCGGGTAACGGGGGTGGGTCAGGCGGTCAGTGAGGCGGTCGCCCCCGGTCCTGGTGTCGGACATGGGTGAACGGGCTCCTTGTGATCTTCGTAGTGGAAGGCGATGCGTAGGAGCTCATTCGGACCGGCAAACAATGCACCCGCTTCGGTCGTCGGCGAGGGGCCGATCAAGGCTGACCCGCGGAAGCTAGCAGTTGTCGACATCATTCGCAGCAGGTTTCCTCAGGTGCGGACAGTACGCTCGCCCGCCATGACCGGACACGCGGAATCCGACGCCGAACCCGAGATAACCGAGGTGGAGGCCGCGGAGGACGACGAGGATCCCTACGAGGACGCCCGTCGGGCCCGCTGGACCGCCACCGTGACCGGGGCCCTGCTGACCCTGATGGGCCTGACCGCCTCCCTGATGAGACTGGGCGGCGGCGTACCCGCACTGGTCCCGGCCGCCTATGCGGCGGGCTCCGCCGTGTGTGTGGCCGCGGGGGCGCTCGGGGCCCGGGGCCGTACCCGCAGAGCCCTCTGGCTGATGATCCTGGGGGTCATGGTCATGGCTCTCGGCGACCAGTTCGACTGACGTGCCCGCCCCGGTGCGTCTGCCGGGCCGCGCCAACCGCCGCGCGTGAGAGGCTCGACGTGCTGGTCGAAGACGTGGTGGAACTGGAGAAGCACGATGTACGCGATATCCCTGGGTGACGACGGCGCCGAACTGCGTCCGCTGGAGCCCTGGCACGCCGAGGAGTTCCTGGCCCACCTGGAACGCGGGCGGGAGTTCATCGGACGGTTCATCGCCTTCGGCTCCAAAGAGAGGGATGTACCCTCCGCGCGGGCGATGCTCCAGCGGTACGCCGACCTGCGCGCCGCCGACACCGGCTCGCTGCACGGCCTGTGGCTGAACGGCACGCTCGTCGGCGGGGTGCTCTTCCTGAACTTCGACGCGGAACAGGGGAACTGCGAGGTCGGCTGCTGGCTGGAGCCGGCCGGCACCGGACGCGGACTGGTCACGCGTGCGATGCGGGTACTGATCGACTTCGCGGTCGAGCAGCGCGGCATCCACCGGATCGAGTGGGTCGCCGCCTCGGGCAACCAGCCCAGTCTGAACGTGGCCCGGCGGCTGGGGATGACCCGCGATGGCGTACACCGCCAGGCGCACCCCTATGGTGGCCTACGGCACGACCTGGAGGTGTGGTCGATCCTCGCCCCGGAGTGGCGTGAAGCACGCGCGCGTGCCGTAGAGAACGATCATTAAGAGACCTCTCAGACAGGATCCGTACGGTGCCGGACATGGGAACCAAGACAGCTGACGAGACCGGTGCCGAGACGGGCACCGAGGCCACGACCGACGAGGAGAAGGTGAGCGTCACCAAGAACGCCGACGACGTGACGGAGGCCGGGACCGAGGCCGGTGCCGAGCCGGAGGCGGCGGCCGCCGGGACCGAGGCCGCCGACGGCACGGACGCCGACCTCGACGCGGAGGACCTGGAGGACGACGCCGACCTTGACGGAGAGCTGGCCGAGACCGAGGCCGAGGGCCCGTCCGGGGTCGGCCTGGGCGCCGCCGCCGTCGTCTCCGTCGTGCTCGGCCTGGTCTCCCTCACGGGTGGCTGGATCGGTACGGTGGCCGCCGCCCGCGAGACCCTCGTCGGCCAGCTCCAGACCTCGTCGACCGCGAGCGTCGCCACGCAGGTCAAGGAGGTCTACGGCGATGCCTGGCAGACCACCGCGCTGTGGGCCGGCGGGTTCGCGCTGGTGGCGCTGATCACCGGCGTCGTGGTGCTCGCCCGCCCCGCCTTCGGCGCCCCCGGCAGGCCGCAGGCGCCGTGGATCAAGTCGGTCGCCTGGGCGGGTGTCGCCCTCGGTGTCATCGGCCTGCTGCTGGCCGTCCTCAAGTACTCCGACGCGCTGCTCGGACTGCCCTCGACCAGCTGAGACAGCCCAGGTCAGAAGGGGCCTTAGGACGTCCGTAAGCACCTTACGGGCGACCTGAGGCCCCTTACGCGCGTCCGGGGTCCGGCGGCCGTCCGAAGATGCGGAACTCTCCCGATGCGGCGGACCCCCCCTGGGAGACGAAGGTGGAGGCATCGCGAGAAGCGAAGCCCAACCACCGTCACTCACCAGGGGAACCGCCATGTTCGAGCTCGAACTCCACGAGATCCGTGCCGCCGAACTTCGCCGGCAGGCCGACGACGCCCGTCTGGTCCGCGAGGTCGTCCGCTCCCGCCGGGCCGCGCGCCGCGAGGAGGCTGCCCGCCAGGCCGCCGTGCCCGAAGAAGTCCATACCGGCCGCCGCAGCCGAAGTCGGCTCCCGGGCACGGTGTGAACAGGGGGCCGGGCGGCACTGCCCGCCCGGCGACCGAGGACCCGGCCGGGGGTCCGGCCCAGAACCGGGCCGGGGGCCTGGCCGAGGGCCCGGAGACCGGTGGCCGTACGGGGGTTGGCCACCGGTCTCCGGGACTGCCGTCGGCTTGTACACCGTCGGGTCGTGTGCCGGTGAGTGGTGGGCCGATGGGGCGTGTGCCGGTGGGCGGGACGCCGGTGGGGGGTGCGCCGTCGAGGCGTTCATCGGTGGGCGACTCACCGTGGGGTCGTATGACAAGCGCACCGGGGCTGTGGAAAACCGCTGCCGTCCGCTCCGAGCCGCATGCGATGCTCTGGCCTGTGGAAACCAGGTCCGTGAGTCCCGTGTTCGTAGGCCGCAGCGACGAGTTGGGGACGCTGAACGACGCGCTGGCCCGTGCCGAGGCCGCCGAGCCGCAGGCGCTGCTGCTCGGCGGTGAGGCCGGGGTCGGCAAGACCCGGCTGGTCGAGGAGTTCGCCGCGGCCGCCTGCCGCCGGGGTGCGGTCGTCGCGCTCGGCGGCTGCGTGGAGATCGGCGCCGACGGGCTGCCGTTCGCCCCCTTCTCCACCGCGCTGCGCGCGCTGCGGGCCGCGCTGCCCGACGAACTGGCCGCGGCCGCCGCCGGGCAGGAGGACGAGCTGGCCCGGCTGCTGCCGGAGTTCGGCGAGGCATCCTCCAGCCGCCACGACGAGCAGGGCATGGCCCGCCTCTTCGAGCTCACCGCACGGCTGCTGGAACGGGTCGCCGCCGAGCGCACGGTGGTCGTCGCCCTGGAGGACCTGCACTGGGCCGACGCCTCCACCCGCCACCTCCTCTCCTACCTGCTGCGCACCCTGCGCACCGGCCGGCTCGTCGTCCTCGCCACCTACCGCTCCGACGACATCCACCGCCGCCACCCGATGCGCCCGCTCCTCGCCGAACTCGACCGGCTGCGCACCGTCCGCCGGGTCGAACTCGCCCGTTTCAACCGGGAGGAGGTCGGCCGCCAGATCGCCGGCATCCTCGCCGCCGAACCCGACCCCGCCCAGGTCGACGAGATCTTCGAACGCTCCGACGGCAACGCCTTCTTCGTCGAGGAGCTCGCCGTCGCCTGGGCCGAGGGCTGCTGCACCGGACTCACCGACACCCTGCGCGATCTGCTGCTGGTGCGGGTCGAGGCGCTGTCCGAGAGCGCCCAACGGGTCGCCCGGATCGTCGCCGAGGGCGGCTCCACCGTCGAGTACCGGCTCCTCGCCGCCGTCGCCCAGCTCGCCGAGGACGACCTCATCGAGGCGCTGCGGGCCGCCGTCGGCGCCAACATCCTCACCGCCACGCCCGCCGGCGACGGCTACCGCTTCCGGCACTCCCTGGTCCGCGAGGCCGTCGCCGACGACCTGCTCCCCGGCGAACGCTCCCGGCTCAACCGGCGCTACGCCGAGGCCCTGGAGTCCGACCCGGGGCTGGTGCCGGCCGACGCGCGGGTGACCCGGCTGGCCAGCTACTGGTACCAGGCGCACGACCCGGCCAAGGCCCTGCCCGCCGTCCTCGGCGCCTCCGTCGTGGCCCGCCGCCGGCACGCCTACAGCGAGCAACTGCGGCTCCTGGAGCGGGCGATGGAGCTGTGGGACCCGGCCCCCGAGGAGATCCGCGCCGCCCTGCGCCCCGTCGACTACACCGACGTCTACCCGCCCTGCGGCTGCGATCCGGCCACCACACCGCTGCGCTATCTCGACCTGATGGCGGAGGCGGCGGTCGCGGGCCGCTTCTGCGGGGAGCGCGAACGCGCCCTGAAGATCACCAAGAGGGCGCTGCGGATGGTCGAGGACGAGGGGGATCCGCTGCGCGCGGCCTGGTTCTGGGTGCAGCGCTCCCGCCTGGTCCAGGACCTGGCCCGGGGCGACGGCTGGCAGGAGCTCGGCACCGCCCAGGAACTGGTGCGCGGCCTGCCGCCCTCGGAGGTGCACGCCGATGTGCTGGCCAACGTCGCCAACTGGTGCATGCTCCACGAACCAGGCCCCGAGGCCTTCGCCGCCGCCGAGCGGGCCGTGGAGTACGCGCGGATGGTGGGCGCCCGGGAGATCGAGCTCAACGCCCGCATCACCGTGGGCTGCCTCATGGTCAACGCGGGTGATGTCGAGAACGGGATGGCGGAGCTGCTCCGGGTCAAGGACACCGCCCTTCAGGAGGGCATGTCGCGTGTCGCGGGGCGCGCCTATGTGAACCTGCCCTCCGAGCTGGACTCGGTCGGCCGTTCCCGGGAGGCGGTGCCCATCCTGCGGGAGGGCCTCGCCTTCGCCCGCCGGCACGGCCTGCTGGACTCCGAGGTGTGGATCTGGGGCAACCTCTCCGACTCGCTGTACGCGCTCGGCCAGTGGGACGAGGCCGCCGAAGCCGCGGCGGGCGCCCTCGGCTCCGCGGCCAGCGCCAAGCCCCGGGGCGCCGGCGCCCTGCGGCTCGCCCATATCGCCCTCGCCCGGGGGGACACCGCCGAGGCCGCCCGCCAACTGGCCATCGCCCACGAGCACTACGGCACCCACGATCCGATGCCCCAGGCGTTGCTGCCCGTCGCCCGGATCGCGGTCGGTGTCGCCGCCGACGAGGGCCGGTTCCTCGACGTCCGCGCCGAGCTGGACCGCGCCCTGGAGCGCGGCTTCCCGCCCGGCACCCAGCACTACGGCTGGCCCCTGCTGCTGGCCGCGGCCGCTGCCGAGGCCGACGCCCGCGCCCGTCCCGCGGTGGCCGACGGCCGTGCCGAGTTCCTCGACCGGCTCACCGAGGTCGTCCGCAAGCTCACCACCGGGGCGCCTCTCTGGCTGGCGTACGAACGCTGGACCCGCGCCGAACTGCACCGCGCCCGGGGCACCGACACCGCCGCGGTCTGGTCGGACGTGGTCACCGACTTCGAGCGCCTGGACCGTCCCTACGACCTCGCCCGGGTCCGCCGCCGCCTCGCCCAGGTCCTGCTCGAAGAGGCGCCCGGCGACGACGAGCGCGACCGCGCGACCGAACTGCTCCGGCTGGCCGGGGCGGTCGCCGGCCACCTGGGCGCCCGCCCGCTCGCCGAGGCCGTCACCCTGCTCGCCCAGCGTGCCCGTCTCAGCCTCACCACCGGCAGCCCGCGCCGGTCCCTGGACCCCGCCGAGAGCCTCGGCCTCACCAGCCGGGAGCGGGACGTCCTGCGGCTGGTCTCGGCGGGCCGTACCAACCGCCAGATAGCCGAGGAGCTCTTCATCTCCCCGAAGACCGCCAGCGTCCACGTCTCCAACATCCTGGGCAAGCTCGGCGTCTCGGGGCGGGGAGAGGCGGCGGCGGTGGCCCACCGCCTGGACCTGTTCCCGGCCGACCGCCCGGACCGCACCGATCGCCCGGACCGCACCGATCGCACGGACGGCAACGGCGGTACCGGCCGCACCGACCGCGGCGCCACCGCCGGTCAGCGCACCTGAAGCTCCAGGATCCGGTCGTCGCCCGGCTTCGGCTTCCCGCGCCCGTCGGTGTTGCTGGTCACCAGCCACACCTTGTCGCCGCCCGCCGCGACGACGGTGCGCAGGCGGCCGTACTCGCCCTTGAGGAAGGCCTGGGGTTCGGCGCCCGCGACGGTGCCCTTCAGCGGGATGCGCCACAGCCGCTGGCCCTTGAGCCCGGCCATCCAGATCACGCCGTCGACATAGGCGATGCCGCTGGGGGAGGCGTCGTCGGTGTGCCACTGGGCGATCGGGTTCACGTACTTGGCGTCGGAGGACCGGCCCTCCGCGTTCGGCCAGCCGTAGTCGCCGCCGGGCTTGATGGCGTTCAGCTCGTCCCAGGTGTCCTGGCCGAACTCCGAGGCGAACAGCCGCTGGTCGTCGTCCCAGGCCAGGCCCTGCACATTGCGGTGGCCGTAGGTGTAGACGGGAGAGTCGGGGAAGGGGTTGCCGGGGGCCGGTTCGCCCTCCGGGGTGAGCCGCAGGATCTTGCCGCCGAGGGAGTCCTTGTCCTGGGCGAGGCCGCGCTGCCCGCTCTCGCCGGTGCCGGCGTAGAGCATGCCGTCCGGGCCGAAGGCGATCCGGCCGCCGTTGTGGATGAACCCCTTGGGGATGCCCTTGAAGATCGTGTCGGGGGCGCCCAGTTGCTCCCCGGCCGGCTTGCTCTCGTCCCAGAGCATGCGCACGATGCGGTTGTCGGAGGCCGAGGTGAAGTACGCGTAGATCATGTGGTCCGAGGCGAAGCCGGGGGAGAGGGCGATGCCCAGCAGACCGCCCTCACCGGCCGCGGACACCCCGGAGACGGTGCCCAGCTCGGTCTTCTTCCCGGTCTTCTCGTCGACCTTGATGATCGTCCCGTCGTCGCGGTCGGAGACGAGCAGCCCGGCACCGTCCGGCAGCGGCGCGAGCCCCCACGGTGACTTCAGCCCCTCGGCGACCGTGCGCACCACCTTCACCGACCCCTTGGCGGGCGCGGCCGGCTCACTCGCCCCGGCGGACGCGGCGGACCCGGCGGAACTCGCCGCCGACCCCCCGGCCAAGGACGGCGTGGGAAGACCCCCACCACTGTCCCCGGAGGAACACCCGGCCACCACCAGGACTCCGGCCACGGCCAACACGGCGGCCACACCTCGACGTTGCACGATCCCGGTCCCCTTCGAAATGGCAGCCTCGGCTCCTCCGAACGACGTTAGTACAACGCGCCCCACAGGGGCGCGGGGAACTGCGCGACCAGCCCCGACGGTCCCGCAGGAAGACCACCGGCGGATCACCGCAAACGTCGTGCTAGTCCCACGAGCCCTGCGCGGCAGGCAGCCCGCCCAGCTCCGCCAGATCCTCCGCAGTCAGCCGCACCTCCACCGCCCCCGCGTTCTCCGCCGCCCAGCGGCCCCGCTTCGCCCCCGGCACCGGCACCACATGCCGCCCCCGCGACAGCACCCACGCCAGCGCCACCTGAGCCGCGGTGACCTCCTCCCCGTGCCGCCGGGCGACCCGCCGCAGCCCCGCCACGATCGGCTGGTTCGCCGCCATCATCTCCGCGGTGAAGCGAGGGTGCCGCGCCCGCAGATCGTCGGGCTCGAACCCCTCGCCCGGCGTGAGCGTGCCGGTGAGGAAGCCGTTGCCCAGCGGCATCGCCGCCAGGAAACCCACGCCCCGCGCCTCGCACCACGGCAGCAGCGCCTCCAGCGCCTCCGGCGACCACACCGACAGCTCCGCCTGCACGGCGCTCACCGGAAACACCTGCTGCACCCGCCGCAACTGGCGCAGGGTCGCGTCATGCAGCCGCGCGCCGGACCTGCGCCCCCCGCGCGCCCCCAGGGCGCACAGCCCCAGCGCGCGCACCTTCCCCGCCTGCACCAGCTCTGCCATCGCGCCCCAGGTCTCCTCGACGGGGACCTCGGGATCGGCGCGGTGCAGTTGGTAGAGGTCGATGACGTCGGTCTGGAGCCGCCGCAGGGACGCGTCGCAGGCGCGCCTCACATAGCCGGGCCGGCCGTTCGCCACGATGTGCTGGTCGCCGACCAGCAGACCCACCTTGGTCGACACGAAGGCCTCGGCCCGCCGCTCCTTGAGCACCCGCCCCAGCAGCAGCTCATTGGTGAACGGGCCGTACATGTCCGCGGTGTCCAGCAGCGTCACGCCCAGGTCCAGTGCCCGGTGCACCGCTCTCACCGACTCGTCACCGCGTTGCCGCGACCCGCTGTAGGCCCAGCTCATCGGCATGCACCCGAGTCCGACGGCCCCCACCGCGAGCGCCCCCGCGCCGATCGTCCTGCGCTCCACCAGCCCGTGAACCTCCTTCTAGAGCCCCCAACCTAACCTCTGCGCCCACACGTCCCTGACATAGCCTCCTGACATGACCCAAGACGCATGGCTCCCCATCCCGCTGAAGGAGTTCCAGGGGCTCCCGGACGGGCTCAATTACCTCTTCTGGGACGGGGACCAGGACTTTCCCGGCGATCCCGCCGACTGCGCCGTGTATGTCGTCCCCTACATGAAGCGGCAGAACGTGAAGGTGCTGCCGCTGGAGCGGATGCGGAACGTCCGGCTGATCCAGACCCTCACCGCCGGTGTCGACGACATGATCGCGGCCCTCGACCGCATCGTCCCCGGCGTGGCACTGTGCAACGCGCGCGGGGTGCACGAGGCGAGCACCGCCGAGCTCGCGCTCACCCTGACCCTGGCGTCCCTGCGCGGTGTCCCGGGGTTCGTGCGCGCCCAGCAACAGGAGCACTGGCAGAGCGGCTTCCACCCCGCCCTCGCCGACAAGACCGTCCTCATCGTCGGCTACGGCGCCATCGGCTCGGCCATCGAGGACCGGCTCGTGCCGTTCGAGGTTGCGCGGGTGGCGCGCGTCGCGCGCTCCGGGCGCGCCTCGGCGCGCGGTCCCGTGCATCCGCTCACCGAACTGCCGCAACTGCTTCCGGAAGCCGATGTCGTCATCCTCGCCACGCCCCTCACGGACACCACGCGTGGCCTGGTCAACGAGGAGTTCCTCGCGCGGATGAAGGACGGCGCACTGCTCGTGAACATCGCGCGCGGGGCCGTCGTCGACACCAAGGCGCTCCTCGCCGAGCTGGAGAGCGGCCGCCTCACCGCCGCCCTGGACGTCACCGATCCCGAGCCGCTGCCGGCCGGACATCCCTTGTGGCAGGCGCCCGGAGTGCTGATCAGCCCTCATGTCGGCGGCCCCACCTCGGCCTTCCTGCCGCGCGCCAAGCGGGTCGTCGTCGAGCAGTTGAACCGTTTCGTGAACCGGGAGCCGTTGCGAAACGTGATCCTTACGACGGGATCCACCGACAACTGACAATCGCAGCAACACGCGTGTAATCCGCTTCCGGTACGGTCCGCGACCTTCCGGGCGCGGTGTGTATGCGTATAGCCGCTGGTCGTCACGGAGCGTAGAGAAGCTATGTCCCTGAGTGACGAGACTGGTGTATCGTCCCGACAGGGGCTGCGCCGCGCACCGTTCGGCGCCGGGGATGGACATTTCAGATTTGTGAGGGGGGCGACGGGCGATGCACGGCCTATGGACGAACGATCCGACGCGGCGGAGCCGCCGGCGGCGACCCTGGCGCACAGCTGCGCGCAGACGCGGCCACCACACCAGCCATCACCACCACCGCAGTCACAGCGGACGCAGGAGGCACGCTCACCCAGCGCACCGGGACCCGAGGGACCCGGGAGCGGCGCGGACCGGGAGCATCCGGTGACAGCGCCGACGCCTGTGACGACCACCCTCCCCGGAGCGCTGCGGGCACAGCCTCCGGCGGGGATGCCGCACTCCCGGCCGCCGGCCACCGGCGGCGGGACCGGCGTGGTCCGCCAACTCGTCCTGGCCCTGATCTGCGCGGGATACGCCGTCGGTTCCGCGTTCGACTGGG
Organism: Streptomyces sp. NPDC058683; assembly: GCF_042716195.1. Lineage (NCBI taxonomy): Bacteria > Bacillati > Actinomycetota > Actinomycetes > Kitasatosporales > Streptomycetaceae > Streptomyces > Streptomyces sp. NPDC058683. The sequence continues at coordinate 8,525 of NZ_JBHXSK010000051.1, read as the reverse complement.
GCTCGCACCAAATCGCCCTGTTCATGGGTGACTTCGGTCTGACCGCGGCCGCCGGCACCGCCGCCGTGTCGTGCTTCTGCTACGCCCGCTCCCCGCGGGTCCGCTTTCGTCCCGCGTGGCTGCTGTTCGCCCTCTCCTCGGCGATGGCGGCCCTGGGCAACGCGGTCTGGGGGTGGTACGAGGTCGTGCTCCAGCGGCCCGTGCCGAGCCCCAGCTACGCCGACCTGTTCTTCCTGTGCTTCGCGCCGCCCGCCATCGTCGGTCTGCTGGTACTGGCCAAGCGGCCGATGACCAAGGCCGGCTGGATCTGCCTGGGGCTGGACGCCTGGCTGATCGGCGGCTCGCTGCTCACCCTGTCGTGGAGCCTCGCGCTCGCCCAGGCCGCCCGGCTCGACGGGCCCAGCGTCGCGCACACCGCGCTCTCGCTGGCGTATCCGCTGCTGGACATCGCCCTGGTCAGCATGGTGCTAGCGCTGCACTTCCGGCGCTCGCCGGGCAACCGCACCGCGGTGAACACCGCGATCGGCGCGCTCGCCCTGACCGTGATGTGCGACGCCCTGTTCACCTCGCCGCTGCTGCACAGCAGCTACCGCTCCGGCCAGTTGCTGGACGCGGGCTGGTTCGCCGGCTCGCTGCTGCTGGCGTACGCGCCCTGGGCCGCGCCCCGGCCGGCGGGGGAGCCCGAGGGGCACACCCGCGTGGTCCACGAGCACGTGCCCGGCGGACGGGCCACGGCGCCCAGGCAGGCGTCCGCGTCCGCGCCGGGCGGCGAGCCCGGCCGGTACCCGGCGGGCCGCCCCCTGGCCGGCTCGCTGGCCGCGCTCACCCCCTACCTGGCCGCCGCCGTGTGCACGCTGGGAATCCTCTACAACGTGCTCAACGGCCGCAGCCCGGACCATGTCGTCCTGATCACCGCCGGCTGCGTGGTCCTCGCGCTCGTGGTGCGCCAGGGCATCATGCTGCTCGACAACATCACCCTCACCCAGGAACTGGCGCATCAGGAGAACCACTTCCGCTCCCTGGTGCAGGGCTCCAGCGACGTCATCATGATCGCCGCACCCAACGGCATCCTCCGGTACGTCTCCCCGGCCGCCGCCGGGGTCTACGGACGGCCCGCCGAGGAGCTGGTCGGCTCCGAACTGGGCAACCTCATCCACCCGGAGGACCTGGGCTGCGTGGTGCACGAGGTGCGCCGCTTCCTCGCCACCGGCCCCCTGGAGGAGTCCACCACCCGTATCGAGTGCCGTTTCCGGTCCGGCGACGGCGGCTGGCTCAACGTCGAGTCCACCGTCAACCGGCACCACGGCGGCCTCATCTTCAACAGCCGGGACGTGACCGAAAGAGTGCGGCTGCAGGCGCAGCTCCAGCACAACGCCGAGCACGACCCGCTCACCGACCTGCCCAACCGGGCCCTGTTCACCCGGCGGGTGCAGCAGGCCCTGTCCGGCCGCCGTTCCTCGGACCGGGGCCCCGCCCTGCGGAACACGGCCGTGCTCTTCATCGACCTGGACGGGTTCAAGGCCGTCAACGACACGATCGGGCACCAGGCCGGCGACGAACTGCTCGTCCAGGCCGCGCGCAGACTCCAGGACGCGGTCCGCCACGGCGACACCGCCTCCCGGCTGGGCGGCGACGAGTTCGCGGCGCTGATCGTCGGTGACGGCACCCGTGACCGCAGTGCCAGAGAGCGGCACATCCTGGAGCTCGCCGACCGCCTCAGGGCGACCCTCTCGCAGCCGTACGCCATTGACGGCAACGATGTCCGTGTCAACGCGTCCATCGGTGTCGCCTTCGCCGAACCGGGTCTCGGCGCCGGGGAGTTGCTGCGCAACGCCGACCTGGCGATGTACCGCGCCAAGTCGACCGGGAAGGGCCGCGTCGAGCTGTACAAGCCGCAGATGCAGCAGGACGTCGTACGCAAGGCGGAACTGGCCACCCGGCTGCGGGCCGCGCTGCACGACGGTGAGTTCGCGCTGCTGCACCAGCCCGTGGTGTGCCTGGAGAGCGGCCGGATCGACTCGGTCTCCGCACAGGCGCGCTGGCGCTCCTCGCAGGGGGTGCTGTTCACGCCGGCCGAGTTCCTGCGGGTCGCCGAGGACAGCGACAAGACCGCCGAACTGGACCGCTGGATCCTCCAGGAGGCGGTCGAACAGGCCGCCGAGCGGGCCGCCAACGGGCTCGTGGTGCCGGTCGCCGTCCGGACGTGTGCCCGGCGGCTGCTCGACCGGTCCTCGCCGCTCGGCTCCGTGGAGGCCCTGCTCACCCGGCACGGGCTGCCGTCGGGGGCGCTGGTCCTGGAGCTGTCCGACACCGACCCCAGGGTTCCGCTGGACGAGCTGGAGCGGCGTCTGACGGCGCTCAGCCGGCACGGTGTCCGGATCGCACTGGACGGCTTCGGCAGCGGCTACGCGGCGATCACGGCCCTGCGGAAGCTTCCCGTCGACCTGCTCAAGCTCGACCGCAGTCTGGTCGAGGGGGTCGTCGAGTCGCCCCGGCTGCACAAGATCACCGGCGGGCTGCTGCGGATCGCCGGCGATCTCGGGCTCCAGTCGGTGGCCGAGGGCGTGGACCTGCCCGAGCAGGTCACGGCGCTGCGCGCGATGGGGTGCACGCACGGGATGGGCATGGCCTTCTCCGGTCCGGTGGACGAGTACCGGCTTCGCCGGGCCCTCGGTTCCGGCCACTATCCGGTGCCGCACGCACCGGCCGAGCCGGCCTTCGCGGGCGCCGCCGGAGGTGAACGGGCCATGGAGAGGGGCGCGGGGGTGTACACCGGTGGTGTGCCCGCGGTCGCCGGAGGGGTGACCGCCGTGTTCGGAGGCGGCAGTGCCCTTCGCTCACATAATGAGACTCCCGTCCCACCCACTTGACACGTGGTGCGCGTCAGAGGGAGGGTCAGTTCCATGCGCACCCGAATTCTCGTACTTGGACAGCGCGTCGGCTGAGCTGGGAACCACCGGACAAGGATCCGGAATCCCCAGCGACCACACCGGCGCGCTCCCCTCGCTTGCCTTTTGGCACGAGGGGTTTTTTGTTGCACCAGCACCAGACGTACGGCGGCAGAAATCCGTACGAACCTCGCAAAAACCCTCAGCATCGAGAAGAGAATGCCGATGACCGAGCAGGCCCCGGGGGCCCACCATCCGCAGCCGCGGCCCCGTTCCGGAGGACAGCAGTCCGCGCCCGTCGAGCACGTCACGGGTGCGAAGTCCCTCATCCGCTCCCTCGAGGAGGTCGGCGCTGACACGGTATTCGGCATTCCCGGCGGCGCGATCCTGCCGGCCTACGACCCGCTGATGGACTCCACCCGGGTGCGCCACGTCCTGTGCCGGCACGAGCAGGGCGCCGGTCACGCGGCCACCGGCTACGCGCAGGCCACCGGCAAGGTCGGCGTCTGCATGGCCACCTCAGGACCGGGCGCCACCAACCTGGTGACGCCGATCGCGGACGCGCACATGGACTCGGTGCCGCTCGTGGCGATCACCGGGCAGGTCGCGTCCTCCTCGATCGGCACGGACGCCTTCCAGGAGGCGGACATCGTCGGCATCACCATGCCGATCACCAAGCACAACTTCCTGGTCACCAAGGCCGAGGACATCCCGCGGACCATCGCCCAGGCATTCCACATCGCCTCCACCGGCCGCCCTGGGCCGGTCCTGGTCGACATCGCCAAGGACGCCCTCCAGGCGAAGACCACCTTCTCCTGGCCGCCGGTCATGGATCTGCCGGGCTACCGCCCGGTGACCAAGCCGCACGCCAAGCAGATCCGCGAGGGTGCCAAGCTGATCACCTCCGCGAAGCGGCCCGTCCTCTACGTCGGCGGCGGGGTCATCAAGGCCGGCGCCACCGCCGAGCTGAAGGTCCTCGCCGAACTCACCGGAGCGCCCGTCACCACCACCCTGATGGCGCTCGGCGCATTCCCCGACAGCCACCCGCTGCACGTGGGAATGCCGGGCATGCACGGTGCGGTCACCGCCGTCACCGCGCTGCAGAAGGCCGACCTGATCGTCGCCCTCGGTACCCGCTTCGACGACCGCGTCACCGGCAAGCTGGACAGCTTCGCCCCGCACGCGAAGATCGTCCACGCCGACATCGACCCCGCGGAGATCGGCAAGAACCGCGCCGCGGACGTGCCGATCGTCGGTGACGCCCGCGAGGTCATCGCCGACCTGATCCAGGCGGTGCAGAAGGAGCACAGCGAGGGCCACCAGGGCGACTACGCCGCCTGGTGGAAGGACCTCAACCGGTGGCGCGAGACCTACCCGCTGGGCTACGACCTGCCCGACAACGGCTCGCTCTCCCCGCAGCAGGTCATCGAGCGCGTCGGGCAGCTCGCCCCGGAGGGCACGATCTTCGCGGCGGGCGTCGGCCAGCACCAGATGTGGGCCGCGCACTACGTGCAGTACGAGAAGCCCGCCACCTGGCTGAACTCCGGCGGCGCCGGAACCATGGGCTACGCGGTCCCGGCCGCCATGGGCGCCAAGGCCGGCCAGCCCGGGAGGACCGTCTGGGCGATCGACGGCGACGGCTGCTTCCAGATGACCAACCAGGAACTGACCACCTGCGCCCTGAACAACATCCCGATCAAGGTCGCCATCATCAACAACGGCGCCCTCGGGATGGTCCGCCAGTGGCAGACCCTCTTCTACAACCAGCGGTACTCCAACACCGTGCTGCACTCCGGCCCTGACGACGTCAACCCGGACGCCCGCGGCACCCGGGTGCCCGACTTCGTGAAGCTGTCGGAGGCCATGGGCTGCTACGCGATCCGCTGCGAGTCCCCGGACGACCTCGACAAGGTCATCGAAGAGGCCAACTCCATCAACGACCGGCCGGTCGTCGTCGACTTCATCGTCCACGAGGACGCGATGGTGTGGCCGATGGTCGCCGCCGGCACCTCCAACGACGAGATCATGGCCGCCCGGGACGTCCGCCCCGACTTCGGCGACAACGAAGACGACTGAGCGAGAGAGACGTAGAAGACCATGTCCAAGCACACGCTCTCCGTCCTGGTGGAGAACAAGCCGGGCATCCTCGCCCGGATCGCCGCGCTGTTCTCCCGGCGGGGCTTCAACATCGACTCGCTGGCCGTCGGTGTCACCGAGCACCCCGACATCTCCCGCATCACGATCGTGGTGAGTGTCGAAGCCCTGCCGCTGGAGCAGGTCACCAAGCAGCTCAACAAGCTCGTCGAAGTGCTCAAGATCGTCGAACTGGAGCCGGGTTCGGCCGTTCAGCGGGAACTCGTTCTGGTGAAGGTGCGCGCCGACAACGAGACGCGCTCCCAGATCGTCGAGATCGTCCAGCTGTTCCGCGCCAAGACCGTCGACGTCTCCCCGGAGGCCGTCACCGTCGAGGCCACCGGCAGCAGCGAGAAGCTGACCGCGATGCTCAAGATGCTGGAGCCGTTCGGCATCAAGGAGCTGGTGCAGTCCGGCACGATCGCGATCGGCCGCGGCGCGCGTTCGATCACCGACCGGTCGCTGCGCGCACTCGACCGATCTGCGTAAGGCTGGACACGGGCGGCCGACGGCCGTCGGCCGCCCGTATGCCGAGACCCCGAGACTTCCCTTCCGCCCGCCGTCATACGGTGGGACGCACCATCCGCACACCAAGGAGAGAACCCAAAGTGGCCGAGCTGTTCTACGACGCTGACGCCGACCTGTCCATCATCCAGGGCCGCAAGGTCGCGGTCATCGGCTACGGCAGCCAGGGCCACGCGCACGCCCTGTCGCTGCGTGACTCCGGTGTCGACGTCCGTGTCGGTCTGCACGAGGGCTCCAAGTCCAAGGCCAAGGCCGAGGAGCAGGGCCTGCGCGTGGTGACCCCGGCCGAGGCCGCCGCCGAGGCCGACGTCATCATGATCCTCGTCCCGGACCCGATCCAGGCCCAGGTCTACGAGGAGTCCATCGCCCCGAACCTGAACGACGGCGACGCGCTGTTCTTCGGCCACGGCCTGAACATCCGCTTCGGCTTCATCAAGCCCCCGGCCGGCGTCGACGTCTGCATGGTCGCCCCGAAGGGCCCGGGTCACCTGGTGCGCCGTCAGTACGAAGAGGGCCGCGGCGTGCCCTGCATCGTGGCCGTCGAGCAGGACGCCACCGGCAACGGCTTCCCGCTGGCCCTGTCGTACGCGAAGGGCATCGGCGGCACCCGCGCCGGCGTCATCAAGACGACCTTCACCGAGGAGACCGAGACCGACCTGTTCGGTGAGCAGGCCGTCCTGTGCGGTGGTACGGCCGCCCTGGTCAAGGCCGGTTTCGAGACCCTGGTCGAGGCCGGCTACCAGCCGGAGATCGCCTACTTCGAGTGCCTGCACGAGCTGAAGCTGATCGTGGACCTCATGTACGAGGGCGGCCTGGAGAAGATGCGCTGGTCGGTCTCCGAGACCGCCGAGTGGGGCGACTACGTCACCGGCCCGCGGATCATCACCGACGCCACCAAGGCCGAGATGAAGCAGATCCTCGCCGAGATCCAGGACGGCACCTTCGCCAACAACTGGATGGACGAGTACCACGGCGGTCTGAAGAAGTACAACGAGTACAAGAAGCAGGACTCCGAGCACCTGCTGGAGACCACCGGCAAGCAGCTGCGCAAGCTGATGTCCTGGGTGAACGAAGAGGCGTGAGCCCCAGGTGACAGGGCCGGGGCGAGCCGCCCCGGCCCCGTTGTCCGCCCCGTCGAATCTCGGACGGGTGATCCTTCCGCAGAGGCGCAGGACGACCACCACCACGCCACTACACTGCCGTACTACATACGCGTCAGGCCCACAGCGTCGTGCGTCTCCACGCGGTAGCCCCCTCCACCGCCAGCGGCCGTCGGGACGGCCGTCCGCATTGGACATGTGAGGACTCACGTGAGCTCGAAACCTGTCGTACTCATCGCTGAAGAGCTGTCGCCCGCCACCGTCGACGCGCTGGGCCCGGACTTCGAGATCCGGCACACGAACGGAGCAGACCGAGCCGAGCTGCTCCCGGCCATCGCCGACGTGGACGCGATCCTGATCCGCTCCGCCACCAAGGTCGACGCCGAGGCGATCGCCGCGGCGAAGAAACTGAAGGTCGTCGCACGAGCCGGCGTCGGCCTGGACAACGTCGACGTCTCCGCCGCCACCAAGGCCGGCGTGATGGTCGTCAACGCCCCGACCTCCAACATCGTGACCGCCGCCGAGCTGGCCTGCGGTCTGCTGATCGCCAGCGCCCGCCACATCCCGCAGGCCAACTCCGCGCTGAAGAACGGCGAGTGGAAGCGCAGCAAGTACACGGGTGTCGAGCTCGCCGAGAAGACCCTCGGTGTCGTCGGTCTCGGCCGCATCGGCGCCCTGGTCGCCCAGCGCATGTCGGCCTTCGGCATGAAGGTCGTCGCCTACGACCCCTACATCCAGCCCGCCCGCGCCGCGCAGATGGGCGTCAAGGTGCTGTCGCTGGACGAGTTGCTGGAAGTCGCCGACTTCATCACCGTGCACCTCCCGAAGACCCCCGAGACGGTCGGTCTGATCGGGGACGAGGCGCTGCGCAAGGTCAAGCCGTCGGTGCGGATCGTCAACGCCGCGCGCGGTGGCATCGTCGACGAGGAGGCGCTGTACGCGGCGCTCAAGGAGGGCCGGGTCGCCGGCGCCGGCCTCGACGTGTACACGAAGGAGCCGTGCACCGACTCCCCGCTCTTCGAGCTGGACCAGGTCGTCTGCACCCCGCACCTCGGCGCCTCCACCGACGAGGCCCAGGAGAAGGCGGGCATCGCGGTCGCCAAGTCGGTCCGCCTGGCCCTCGCCGGCGAGCTGGTCCCGGACGCGGTGAACGTCCAGGGCGGGGTCATCGCCGAGGACGTCAAGCCGGGCCTGCCGCTGGCCGAGCGCCTCGGCCGTATCTTCACCGCGCTCGCCGGTGAGGTCGCGGTCCGCCTCGACGTCGAGGTCTACGGCGAGATCACCCAGCACGACGTGAAGGTGCTGGAGCTCTCCGCGCTCAAGGGTGTCTTCGAGGACGTCGTCGCCGAGACCGTCTCCTACGTCAACGCCCCGCTGTTCGCGCAGGAGCGCGGTGTCGAGGTCCGCCTCACCACCAGCTCGGAGTCGGCCGACCACCGTAACGTCGTCACCGTGCGCGGCACCCTCGGCAGCGGTGAGGAGGTCTCGGTCTCCGGCACGCTGGCCGGCCCGAAGAACCTCCAGAAGATCGTCGCGGTCGGCGACTTCGACGTCGACCTCGCGATCGCCGACCACCTTCTGGTGCTGCGCTACGAGGACCGGCCGGGCGTCGTCGGCACCGTCGGCCGCATCCTCGGCGAGGCGGGCATCAACATCGCCGGTATGCAGGTCGCCCGGTCGATCGCGGGCGGCGAGGCGCTGGCCGTGCTGACCGTCGACGACACGGTTGCCTCCGGCGTGCTGGCCGAGGTCGAGGCGGAGATCGGGGCGACCTCGGCTCGTTCGGTGAACCTGGTCTGATTTTTTTGCCCACCCGCCCACCCGACTCGGTGGGCTGGAAGGCTCGCGTCATGTCCTCAAACGCCGGACGGGCTGAGTT